>DASZFN010001207.1:0-29592 GCA_035939715.1 Gemmataceae bacterium
TACGGACCTAAAAATGAACTAAACACAAATTTCATGAATTTCATGTCGTCGGTTTGCCTTGCGTGACAAGGCGTGACCAAGAAGGCCGAGGGCTCCAAAGCCAAGCAGGATAAGTCCGGCTGGCTCTGGCACGAGGGTAAGGCTGACAGACACCGGTACATTGAAACCCGTATTGTCGTAGTACAGGTAAGGCGGCTGGTTCGGACCGTTGTCGTTATTAAAGATGTTCACCTCGACATTGTTCGGCAACGTGAACAATGGCCCGTCGACATCGACGAGCGGACTCTGACCGGGATAGAGCAAATCATTGTAGATAAAAAATCCGCTCGGGCTAATCGCGGCATTGGGGGCGTTGGGGTTCGGGAAGAGAGTGAGAATCCCTGCATTTGCAGGACCGGCTACGGTTCCCGAGCCGCTCGTGGCGGTGAAAATTCCATTGCCGTTGTCAATGGCATCGAGCAAGGCGCTGCCATTGACGCCCGAACCGGAGAAGGTCAATAGAAACTGAGGATCGGGACCCGATACCCCAGTCCAGCCGACGTGCCCGGATCCTTCTGCCGGAATCGGCTCGGCCTTCGCTTGGCCCGGCCCGCCGACGAGCAAGGCAGCGGCGACCAAAGTCCAAAAAGCCCTCATCTTAACCCCCTGTTTTTTCAAGATCGCTTGCTGGGATAGGGCAATCCAGCGGCGTTTACTGCTCAAAGGATGTGATTTGCTTGATGCATTTCCACGCCACGAATAATTGTAACAAACAAAGCGGATCGCAGGAATCGCAATACACCGAAGCATCGGCCGCGAGCTTGCCGCGCTGGGCGACACCATACGTGGGGCGAATTTGAGGTCTATGGACATGGCATGACCTGGGAGGAAGCTTTTGCGGCTGCGGAAGCGTGGCGTGAAGAGTAGAATTCGCCGATGATCTTCTACGTAACTCAATAATCGGTTGTGGCCAGTTGTCGCGCCGCTGCTGTCAGCATGACAACGGCGAAGGCAAAGGAACTCACCAATGATAGCTCCGCATGGAATGCCCCGGAATGCTGCACGGCGTCGAAAACAGGCAGGGCACCGAAATGATCGGCCGTATGCAGGGCGCTTTGCAAGAGCATGCTGAAATCGGCCGGCTTGGGCAAGATCCAGTACAGAACATCGACCAGGGACAGAAACGCCGCAGGAAAAGGGGTCGTTTCAGCGTTCAGCGCAGGCATCGCCACGAGCATGTGCCGGCCGTAATTCAAACCCCAGCACAGGAGCCAAAAGAGGATGGATCCGAAGACGCACGCCACCGTGCTGCGCGTGCAGACTGCCAGCAGCACGGAGACACTGTACATGACGGCAAAGTGCAGCGCCAGGAGAGGGATGCACATCAGGTACTCGGGCAGCCACAAACCTGTAGCGATTCCCAGGGCTGCCCAGGTGCCGCCGACAAAGACCAGACCTTGAAAGCCGACAAACATGAGCACGCCGAAGTACTTGCCGCCCAGCAGCCACCAGCGTGGCACCGGCTTGGCAAGCAGCACCCCGGCCGCGCCGGGCTCCAGAAACATGGGCAGGAAGC
This sequence comes from Gemmataceae bacterium, assembly GCA_035939715.1. Lineage (GTDB taxonomy): Bacteria > Planctomycetota > Planctomycetia > Gemmatales > Gemmataceae > DASZFN01. The sequence continues at coordinate 1,556 of DASZFN010001207.1, forward strand.
CGGCGGTCCACGTCAAGCAAAGCAGCAGACCGAGCGCATCCGCTACGCCGCCGGCGAGAATTACCTGCACGAAGCGGACGGAGTCTTCGGCATCGCGCCCCTGCGGCAGGCGCACGGCGCCGAAGGCCAGGCGCAGTTCACCGTGCACTACCTCCACCCCTTGTCGATCCAGCGCCGCGGGGTTACTTGCCGCCGGATCACTGCGGGGCAGGAACTCGGTTGGACCGTCCGGGTTCTGCAGCGTTTCATCGCCGTGCACCGACGCGCTCAGACAGAAGATCGTGCACAGCACACTGATGCCGAGCATCAACCACAGAATGCCCGAGGCGCGGGCCTGCCGGAAGGTGTCCCAGGTCATCCAGCGGATTGTGAGAATGGCGGTGGGGAGGTTCATGCGGCTTTCTCGTACAGATCCTGCAATGCTTGTTCGAGCGAGCGCGTCCCGCCGGTCGCGGGATCGCCCGTCAAGGCCCGCAGTGACCCTGTGTGGATCAAGCGGCCTTGCACGAGAACGGCCACGCTATCGCAAAGCCGTTCCACTTCCGTCAACACGTGCGAGACAAGGAGCACCGTTCGGCCGCGGCGGCGTTGTTCCGCGATTACATCCAGCACCAGGCAGCGCCCGGCCAGGTCCAGTCCTTCGGTCGGCTCGTCGAGCACGAGCAAATCGGGATCGTTGAGCAGCGCCTGGGCCAGCCCGAGGCGCTGAATCATCCCTTTGCTGAAGCGCGCGATCGGTTCCTGCGCGCGATCCGTCAGACCGACGAGGTCGAGCAACAGCTGCACGCGCGCCTTCAGGTCCGAGTCGGGGACAAGCGTCAAGGCGCCATAGTAGTTCAATAACCCGGAAGCAGTGAGGTAGCGCGGAAACGCCTGACTTTCGTGCATGTAGCCGACGCGGCTGAGGGTGCGCCGATCGTGCACGGGCCGCCCCAGGCGTTGCACCCGGCCTGCCGAAGGCCGGCACAGGGAAAGAAGAATCTTCACCAGGGTGGTCTTGCCGGCACGATTCGGGCCGAGCAGGCCGAACACCTGCCCCGGCTCAACCTGGAAGCTGACCCCGCTGAGCGCCGCCAACGCAGACCTGCCGAGCAGACCGGCCGGGTAGCGTTTGCTGACTTCGTGGAATTCGATCGCCGAATGCATCACTTGACCATCACCACCGAAATCCCATCGTCCATGATCTTGCTGAACGCCGTGCGCAGTTTCTGCTGGCGCTGGGTAAGCGTGCCGATGCACAGCTTGTAATAGTTCGGATCGCCGGTCGCCGTCACCGATGAGGGGAAACCGGTGCCGCCGATCTGCGAGATTTGCTGAAGCATGGCGAAGGCACTGGAAGCTTCACTGCCCGCAGCTGTCGGTTCGAAGACCGCACCGAAGGCGATGCAATGGATAAGGACCGGCTTGTTGGGCAAGGCGAAGCCCGGTCCGGCTGAGTTGTCGGTGGTCAAGGCGCAGATGCGCGTGGCAATCTGGATGGCGTCGGTTCCCGGGGCGACGCCGCTGGTCTGGAGGGTGCCCGGAGTCAAGTCATAGTAAGAGTTGTAGGCGCCCACGTTCGTGAAGAGCTGTTGCGTGGAGACGTTCGCCATGCCGTCCGTCTCCAGGATGACCAGGCGCTGCGAGCCCTTGCGGCCAAAGCCGCCCAGTCCGGAGCCGCCGCTGCCGGCCGTGCGCAGCGAGACCTGGCTGCTGAACTGGTTGTAGGCCAGCATGAAGCCATAGCTGGTGGCGGTGTTTCCCGTATAGTCGCCGTGCGCCCGCGGCGTTTGCGTGCCGTTAACATCCCAGGGGCGAACGTCGGCGGCGCCGCTGTTGGGCGGGAACCAGAGAGAATTGATCATGCCGGCATAATCGCGGCTGAGATTGTACTGCGGCGCAGAGAATGCGCCGACTTCGGCCGGCTCTCCCAGGTAATTGGGCCGGCTGAAGAGCAGCATGGAGACCACGTCATTGGGATGATTCGTCTGGATATCCGTGAGCGCGCCCTGGATGCCGAGCTTGGCGGCTACCATGGAAATATCCGTGGCGGTGCCCGGGAAGAGACCCGTGTCGGAGAGATATTGAATCATGGTCATCGGCCCGAACCAGAAACGATGCCGGGGCCGCTGGGGATTGTCTGCAGGATCGATGAAGGGATCGCCGTTCGGATCCTTGTAGGTCGTGGTCGGTCCTCTGATCTGGACGTACTGTCCTGCCGTAGCTGTGCCCGCGGTGAAGTCCGGGCCGATGCTGCAGGCCGGGTGGCCGGTGTGCTGAATGTTGCCATACGGATCGCGCCAGACGCCGAGGGTGTAATCAATGTACTCCTTCCAGAAGCGCTGATCCTGGTCGGTGATGTTGCGATTGGGTTGCGTGTGGTCGTAGGCGCTCGCTTGAATGTCGTTGGGAATGCTCGTGTAAAAGAGAATATTTCCCGCGCGCAACTGGGCCGGGAACGGGTTGGGTCCGAGGTTCTTGATGAAGTTAAGAATCGCCGCGTAGTTGATGACGTAATTGCCTGCCGGGTCATTGAAGACGCCGGTAGTGGAATAGAGCTTGGTATTATCGTTCATCTTGCCGCCGAAGCTGGGATAGGAACCGCCGGTGGCCATGAAATAGTTCTCACGCCAATCGTTGCGTGGGTTCGGCGGCCAGATAAAGAAGGTCTTGCCCCAGTAGCCGGGGCCCTGCGTGTAGCCGTAAAAGGTGCCGCGCGCCGTGTAGGCGTCGAAGACGGTGCCGGCGGGGGGAGTGCCCGCGCCCCAGGCTTCGCCCCAGGTCTTGGCCACGGTGGTGCCGGTATATTTCGTCAGCGGCAGGTCTCCGCCCGGGGTCGTACTGGTGACCGAGCCCGGCGCCGGAGTAAACGCCGGCTGGGCGGAGGAGCCGCGGTTGTTCTGATAGTAATTGGTCACCATGGCGGGGACGCCGAGCACGGATTGCGTGACATTGCTTTTACCCACGCGCGGATCGGCACTCGTGCATTGCAGCTGGGCAAGGGGAGAGTAATTGGGGTCATACCAGCCCCATTGAGGGAACACAGGGTCGGTATTGTTGGAAGAGTTGTTCGCGGTTCCCAGGTAAGTTTCATTATTCCACAGGTCGCTTTCGTTGTTCATCGACCCGGAATAATCGAGAACAATCGCCACGTCGCGCGGGCGGTGGGCGGCGATCGCGGTCGCTGAAACATTCAGCGAGGTCAAGTTGAAGACCCTGGCGAAGGCGTACTGCACCGTATGCGTGACGGTCGCACTGCAGAGATTATAGTTATCGGCGGAGAAGCCATCCTGCGGCGCCGGGAAAGGCGGGTAGGCCGGGGCAAACTTTTGCGTGTTGGGGTCATAGTGATAGGTGCCCATGCTTACGGCGACCTCGCCGGCCTGCACGTTCTGACCCAGAACGATATTCGCCTCCGCCGCCGCCTTGGCGTTGGCCGTGGCAGCCGTTAAGTTAGCGGACGGACTGCCGTCCACCGAGCGCGCTCCCGCCATGGCGGCGGCATCGGCGGCATTCTGGCATTGACCCTTGGCGACGACAATCATGCCGATGTCCACGGCCAGGGCCGCGAACCCGCAAATGGCCACCAGGCTCAGCGCCAGGAAGGGCAGGATGGTCCCACGCCGCGTTTGCTGTCTTGGTCTTCGTTGCATGACCGCACTCCGATCTCTCAGTCCGCCTCGCTGCGCATGACGACCTTGGCGTTGATGATTACGGGATTGACCAGGAAGCTGAGGCCCGGCAGCATGGGCGTGTAGGTACAGTTGACTTCCATGGCAATCGGATCTCCGAAAGCCGCGCTGGCAAACGGAGCGGCATAGGCCCCCGTGCTCGGGTCGGCCTTGTAGGGGGAGTTGTTGGGGAAGTTGGGCGTCACCGGCAGTCCCGCCAGATAGCCCTTGACCACCGCCTGCACGTCCGTGTTCTGTATGGATACCGTGCCGACGGAAGCTACGCGGGCGCCTTCGCGCGTGGCCGTGTCCACCATGTGCCGCAGCATGACAAAACGGCCATATTCAAAGATGGCCAGGAGCAAGACCATGCAAACGCTGAGGACAAACGCTACTTCCACTGCGGTGGCCGCGGTTCTTTTTTTTGTGCGTGGCTGTGCCCGACACATGCTTGTCCCTCCCAGCCAGGATAATCCCGAGGCCGCCTCGCATGGCCCTAGAAGCCGGCCGGGGCGGTCACGCCTGTCGGAAATTGTTGATCTTTCAGACAATAAAAAGTGGCCTGCCCGTTCACGCGCGTACTCGGATTGGTAATCAGGCTGAGGGCCACCCAGCGAACGTCGCTGAAGGGAATGCTCACGGTTACTTGAATCTGGTCGAGCTGAGTTGCCTGGCCGACATCCGTGCCCGGCGAGTTCAGGTCCTGCACCGTGATGACGGCATCGTTGACGACTTGCTGGGCCCGGCTCGCCGGCGTGCCCTGGCCCACCATGGCCTGGTAGAGGTAGTACTGTACCTCGGCGACGACCTGAGCGTTCGTGCGCAAACCGGTCGATGCTTGCCGCGCCCCTTCCCGGGCCGCGTTGTTGACCATCTCATCCGCGTTGATCAGGCGGCCGACCTCCCAGATGCCCAGGAGCATCACCATGATAAACGGCAAGAGCAAGGCGAATTCGACAGCGGCGACGCCCTTCCTGCGCTCGGATTGTGGATGAGCGTGAATCATGGAGTCTCTCCGGAAATTCAATGACGGGTGCGAGTGCAGCAGGGCCAGTTCAGATTCCGGACCTGCACGGCCAAATGGCCTGAGATGGATGTGGAACTCCGGGGGAGACCGAATCGACGAGGCATGCGTCATTCGGTAAGGGGGAAGCGCCCCATCATGCCCGGCGGAGCACGTCCTTGTTGCAGGCCTTGATGCCGCTATGGAAACATAGTTCATGCCTGCGAAAAGTGCAAAATCTGACACCGGCATAGAATTGCGAACCCAAATCGTCCTAGACTCGTGAATTAGGTTAGCTACGGCGAGCGAAAGTCAGCTTGAACACAACCCTATATCTTGCACGCTTAGCCATAAGGCGAAATCCGCATTGTCCGTAACTTCAGGATGCGATTTTCGCCCGATCCCTGACCTTTATCATACTGAACACAAGACCACATCCCCAGGCTTACGGTTCGCGTCGATTTTTCTTGACCTCGCCCGCCAGCCGGCTACACTCGGAACGTTCCCAGTTCATGGGAACTCCAAAAGGCCGCGCTCTCCGCGCAGGGGTATCGGGGGAGCGCGGTTTTTTCACGCGTAGGCCTCCCTAGAGACAATTCTTGCTCTAATATCAGGGAAACACGCTGTTGCCCTTTGCCAGCCTGTTCATTCCAAGCTAAGCTTTCATGCAGCTAATGCAAATCGCTCCATCAATCAGAAAGCTATGATTGACCCCGACTCTCTTCTTGGCAGCAGTGGCCGTTCGGAGTCGATACTGGAAGATCGGCGTTCCGAAGTGCGCTACTCTTGCCGGTTTAAGTGCTACTACACCACTATCGAGGATGAGAAGAGACAACTGGAAGGCGGGGAGACCTGGCTGATCGGCAAGACGGTTGATGTTTCTATTCACGGTATTGCCCTGATCATACGCCGCCCATACGTTCCGGGAACGATTGTTGTCATTGCCCCGCTGCTTTCTGGCTGGAATCAGGAACGCGAGCTGCTGGCTCGGGTCGCATACGTGCGTCGAGAGACAGACGAAGGCTGGCGTGTCGGTTGCGAGTTGGTGCGCGCCCTGACTCAGGACGAGCTGGTATTCTTGGTCGGCAACGCGGAATAGGTGACTCCCTCTGCTGGGATTGCTTCCTACGTAGCGAGCGCGAAAAACAGGGCCGGCGAATGCCAGCCCTGTTTGTTGCCATGGCCGCTCACTACCATCCACCTTAATAGGTGAGCTTCGCGGAGCCGAACGTGGTGATGGTTGTCGGCGTGTTGACATTGGGGGTAAGCGGATTCAGCTGCGTTCCGGCAGGCATCGGGTTCAGGATGACAGCGGTCGGATCGACCACGGCCATGGGCTGAATGGAAATATTCATGCTATTGCCACTCCCCGTTGCAGAAGAGATGGTGACGCCGACGAATCCGACCACGGAATAAGTCGCGCCCTGGCCAGTTCCTGAGGCAGCAATGTATGGATCATTGGCGCCGTTGGAGTAATGGGTCGCCCTGAAAATGGGTATCAGGTTTGGCTGCCACTGCTGCGAATTGAAGTCGCTTGTCAGGGTGCTTTTGAGCCCGGGGCCCACCTTCCAGTTCTTTGCGCTGTTAAACGAAACAGGTAGCATGTTGTTATTCAGCAGGTAGCTAATATCATTGGGCGTCTGGCCATCGTCAATCCAGTTGCGGAATGCGGGGACGTTGTTCTGCGGAGGTCCGGTGTCGATCAGGCCGAAACTGCCGGGAGTATTCGTATTGAAAGGATAAACTTGCAGCTCGGGATTGCCATTCGTGGTGTTCTGGTGAATGGTGCCGTCCGGCGACAGCCCCGTCGCGTAGAACTGGTCCCAGACCTTGTAGTCCAGGGCCACCGGCAGGATGTGCGCATCGACGCCGGGAATGACCTGCAAGGTGGAAACGCTGCCCGAGTAAATCGTCGCACGCGCCATGGCCTGCAGGTTGACTGTGGACATTCCAAGAACGCCGCCAAAGAACAGCTGCAGCGGGGTATTCGCCGTGTCATCTCTGCGAACGGTCACCTCGATGGTATTAGGAAAGCCCGCACAGGGATAGGTGTAATTGCCGCTGGCGTCCGTGAAGCCAAAGTGCACGTCCTGGTCCAGAAGCGCAATATTGGTATTGCCCGCCTTGTTCAGCCTGGAGAATTGTTTCGCGGTCGCCATGGGCGAACCGACGGCATTCCATGTGGCTGCCGCCAGGATGGTTGACTGGGTGAGCTGACCGGGCATGTTGTACTGTACGTACAGCTCCTGGAGCTTCTCCGCGCCGGCCAGCGCGGCGGCGTCGGCGGTGCTCTGCAGGTCCGTCCTCACCAGCACCATCCAGCCGGCATCGATGGAAAAGCAGAGCATGGCCAGGATGGGCACCAGCAGAATCGCGAACAGCGGAACGATGGCGCCGCGGCGCTCGGGTCGGGTGGCTTGACGGTTCATGGCGCAAAACACCTCCTGCTCAAGAACGGGTTGCAGCAAAGGACGCCGTCTTAAGATAAGCGAACGCTTCCGGCGTCATTGTTTCATCATGACGAGCGTTTCGGATTCCAGGGTCGTGCCGCTGGTCAGGTAGAAGGGCGCCACCCAGGTTGTCGATGACACCGGGATGCTGACCTGCACGGAGACGTGATAGCCGCTCGGCGCATCCAGCGAATCGCTGAGCGTATTGCCGTTGTCATCGGCGACGGTAATGACAACGGAGCCAAGCGAATTAGGATTGAACTTCGAGGAATCGAAGCCGTTGTCATTCATCACGTTGATTGCTTCGGCGACGATGTCTGCATTGCCCTTGTCGCGCTTGATGCCGGTACGGCAGGCTTTGCGCGCCGCATCGCTCAAAATGCTCTTCACCATCATGGCGCGGCCAAGCTCGAACGTGCCCATCAGGATCATGGCCATGAACGGGGCCACCAGGGCAAATTCAACCGTCGCGCTGCCGCTGCGGCGCTGGCCGGTGACCTTGCGGAAATAATTCGTGTTCAGCAGTTTCACGGGGAACCTCCAACGTCATGGTTGCTTCTGGACCAGCCAGGCGAAACCGAAGGGTGTCGCCGCCGGATGGGGGAAGATGCCTTGCTCGCAAGGACGGGACAGTGCAAGGGAACCGAGGGTAAGCTCAATACAAAGCGGTTCCGGGGAGTGGGCTAATCCGTGCAGTGAATCCTAGGTCAGAATCGGGTTATTGGCAAACGAAAGAACCGCTCGTGGACTTCTTCCTGGCGGACAAGATTGTTTGGATTCCGCGAGAAGATGCAGGCATTTGCTCGCGCCGGTTTTCCAAGCTAGGCTGAATCTGGAACAGCTTGTTCCACCGGCACAAGCTCCGCTCATCCCCGTCCGGAACGGCTCTCCCCGTTGGGCTTGCTTAAACTCTTGATCAAAAAACTCCCCAGCACTGGAGGCGGTCCATGCTAGCCAGCTTCAGCTCAAAACGTTTCTCCGGCTTGCGGCCGATGTCCTTGATTGCCCGCTTACGGCGCAGAGGCGTGTCCTCGGTCGAATTCGCCTTTGTGGCGCCGATCTTCTTCTTGATGCTGCTCGGCCTCATCGAGCTGAGCCGCGGCCTGATGGTCAAGCACATGCTGCTGAACGCCGCGCGGCAAGGATGTCGCATGGGCGTTCTGGAAGGGAAAGGCAACAGCGATATCAATGCGGCCGTGTCCGCCGCCCTGGCGCCGATCGGCATTTCCAGCGATACCGTGGTCGTGGAGGTAAACGATGGCGTCGGCGACGCCTTGACCGCGAGCGCGGACAGCGAAGTCACCGTGATCGTGTCCGTGCCCGTCAGCGCCGTGACCTGGGTCCCCGGAGGCAAGTACTTGAGCGGCACGCTGTCAGGTCAATTCACCATGCGCAAGGAATAGCCTCGGATGGCTCCAAAACTGACAGAGGTAAGGAGCCGTGCCCCCGATAGGCTTCAAATGAGCATCTTCGGTGAGAAAAGTTCGCTCGGCGTGTTGTTACGCCTTACGCGACAAGGACATGCGTTAGGCGACGAAGATGCTCATCTCTCCTTTTTCAAATGAGCATCTTCGACGACGATTTTGCCAATGGGCATCTTCGAGCCAAGGCCCTGAGCCACCTCCGAACGGAGCAGTCGGAAGAGCTACTTTTGCTGCCGCGTTCAGGCTCACACCCTCCAATACGTCGCTTCCGTCGCCCAGACTGCCCGAAGGGCGCTCTTTTCCTTGACACATCTACCGCTGGCCGAGTACGGTAGCTAGAGGCGCCTGTACTCGCAAAGCCCTTCGCGCCGTTGTCCTGCTCGCGTTGTCGATTCCGGGGGGTATCGTGCCACGTCTGATCGTGATCAAAGGGGCCGATGAAGGCAAGGAATTCGACCTGAACGGCGCGGTCATGGGCGCCGGCCGGGACGTCAGCAACCAGATCCGCCTGCACGATACGGAAGTGTCGCGCCGGCACGCCGAGTTTCGCCAGGTCGAGGGCGCCTACCAGGTCGTGGACGTCGGCAGCGCCAACGGCACCTTTGTCAACGGCCAGCCCGCCCAGCAGATTCCGCTCAATTCCGGCGACCGCGTCCAGATCGGCCAAAGCATTCTCGTTTACAGCTCCGGCCGCAGCGACGGCCAGGGCGCCAGCGACCTTGCCGACCGCATCAGCATGATCACGCGGCAGGACATGGAGCTGTCATCGGCCATCGTCAAAAGCATCGGCGAAACCGAAGGCAGCCGTATTCTGGCCCAGCCCCAGCAGGCAGGCACCGCCTGGCTGCAAACGGCGCTGGCCAACCTCGGCATCATGTACGAGGCCATCCACACGGTCAGCCACATCCTCGACCTGGATCAGCTCCTGGAAAAGATCATGGATCTGATTTTCCGGTCCATCGAGGCGGACCGCGGCTGCATCATGCTCAAGAACCAGGACACCGGCCAGTTCGAGCCGAAAGCGGCGCGCTGGCGGCAGGGCTTGCCCTCGGAGGAGAAGATTGCCCTTAGCCGCACCATCATGGAGCACGTGCTGCGCGAGAAGCAGGGCATTCTTGTTTCCGACGCCACCCAGGACGAGCGCTTCAATACCGGCCAGAGCATTGTCCGCTACGGAATCCGCGAAGCCATTTGCGTCCCCATGAAAGGCCGGCACGAGACCGTGGGCGTGCTGTATCTGGATACGCGCACCTCGCCGCGCGACATTGTCGTCAGCAACAACCCGACCGGGAAATTCACCGAAGACCACGTGAAGCTGGCCATCGCCATCGCCCACCAGGCCGCGCTCGCGGTCGAAGACACGCGCTACCATCACGCCATGCTCCAGGCCGAGCGCCTGGCTGCCATCGGCCAGGCCGTCGCCGCGCTTTCGCATCACATCAAAAATATTCTGCAAGGGCTGCGCAGCGGCAGCGACATCCTCAAAATGGGACTCAGCGACAAGGACGAGAACCTGTTGCACAAGGGCTGGACGATTGTCGAGAAGAACCAGGGCAAGATCTATGACCTGGTTATGGACATGCTGAGTTATTCCAAGGAGCGCGAGCCGGCCATCGAGAATACCGATGTCAACGGCGTCGTCCAGGATGTGCTCGAGCTGCTGCAGGGCCGCATGAAGGAGCTGAACGTCAAGCTGGAAACGCGGCTGGCGGACGATCTGCCCGAAATTCCGGTCGATCCCGAGGGGTTGCACCGGGCCTTGCTGAATATCGTCAGCAACGCGCTGGATGCGGTCGAGGAACGCAAGACGCCGCAGGTTGCCCTGGCCACGATTCTGGAAGGCGACGGCGAGTGGCTGCGCATCCTGGTACTCGACAATGGCACCGGCATCCCGGCGAACAAGCTGCCGGACATTTTCCGGCCGTTCCTCAGCACCAAGGGCTCCAAGGGAACCGGCCTGGGGCTCGCGGTCAGCCGCAAGATCATGCGCGAGCACGGCGGCGACATCCTGGTGCAGAGCCAGCCGGGCAAAGGAACCAAGTTCATTCTGCGCCTGCCCCTCCGCAGTCCTCTCAGCGCCGATGCCGGCGGCACCAGCAACCAGATGCCCACCTTGCGGCCTCCCGAGCCGGATTAGAGGCAAAAACATAGCGGGCAAAAATATGCTGGATCCTGTCGGTTTCACTCCGCCCAAGAGGGAAGAGGAAACCGCGGCAGTTTATTAGCACACCTCGCTTGGGAGTATGTTTGTCCCTTTATCTTTTTGCCAAGTCGTGTGTTCTCGTTCTTCCGCCGCCCCCATTGCCGATCCAGCCGGCTTTGCCGAAAGGTCTGGCCATTCATCCCGCAGCAGCTCCGAATTCATTCCAGCGCCCATCTCCCGCGCTTGTCCTCTATCCTTCCTTCCTCTTAAATGAAAGTAGTGATCAGCCTCGCGAGGTTTTGAATCCCTCAAGGGCTTCGATCGCTCTAACTTACTAGGCGGGCCCTTGCCTGCCGGCCCAGAAAGGAATGTCCGCTCAAATCGGGCTGGAACACCTTAGCAATGACGCGTGAAACGCCTGCGACGCGCTGGAACCTGGAAGTCATTGAAGCGACCTACCGGAAGTGGCAGCAGGACCCCGCCTCGGTGGACGCGAGCTGGCGGTTTTTCTTTGAAGGTTTCGAGCTGGCCGGCAGCCGCCTGGCCGCGCCCGCGCTCGAGGCGCGCCGGCAGACCGGCGTTGTGCTGCTCATTCATGCTTATCGCGACCTGGGCCATTTTGTCGCGCATCTCGATCCGCTCAACGAGCCGAAGCAAACCCACGCGCTCCTGGAGCTTGCCCAGTTCGGTCTCGATGCCACCGATCTCGACAGCCCGGTGGACACCAGTCCGTTTGTCGGTTTGCCGCGGGCGACGCTGCGCCAGCTTCTGACTGCCTTGCGGGAGACGTATTGCCGCACCATCGGCGTCGAGTACACGCACATTCAGGACACCAATATTCGCCGCTGGCTGCAGGAGCGCATGGAGCCGCGCCGCAATCAGCCGGGCTTCGAGCGCGCCAAGAAGCTGCGCATCCTCAAGGAGCTGCACTACGCAGAACTCTTTGAGCGGTTCTTGCAGGCGCGCTTCGTGGGCCAGAAGCGATTCTCTCTGGAGGGGGCCGAAACCCTCATCCCCGTGCTCGATGCCGTCGTCGACCGGGCGGCCGAGGCCGGCGTCCAGGAGATCATCCTCGGCATGACCCACCGGGGCAGGCTCAATGTCCTGGCCAACACGCTGCGCAAGCCCTACCAGGAAATCTTCACCGAGTTTGAAGAAAACTATGTTCCCGATTCGCGCGACGGTGACGGCGACGTCAAGTATCATCTTGGCTTTTCCAGCGACCGCGTCAGCAACGGCAAGACAATCCATATTTCCCTGTCGCCGAATCCAAGCCATCTCGAGGCGGTCGATCCGGTCGTCGAAGGCCGCACCCGCGCCAAGCAGTTCCTGTTTCACGACGAGGAGCGCAAGCTCGGCCTGCCGCTGTTGATTCACGGCGACGCCGCCTTCGCCGGCCAGGGACTGGTCGCGGAAACGCTCAACCTATCCCAGCTCGAAGGCTACAAGACCGGCGGCACCATTCATGTCATTGTCAACAACCAGATCGGCTTCACGACCGCGCCGAGCGACGCCCGTTCCACGACCTACTGCACCGACGTGGCAAAGATGATCCAGGTGCCGATTTTCCACGTGAACGCCGAGGACCCGGAAGCGGCCGTTTACGTTGCCGAGCTGGCCATGGATTTCCGGCAAACCTTCAACCGCGATGTCGTCATCGACCTGTATTGCTATCGCCGGCATGGGCACAACGAGGGGGATGAGCCGTCCTTCACGCAGCCCCTCATGTATCGCAAGATCAAGGACCGGCCGACGCTGGCCGAGCATTACACGGAGCGACTTATCTTGCGCGGCGACCTGAGCGTGGCTGAGACCGAGGCGCTGGATGAGAAGTTCCATGCAAAACTGCAGTCAGCCCTGGAAGAAGTGGAGACCGGTCCGCCGCGCGCGGTCGGTATGAAAGGCTACGCCGGCGAATGGAAGGGACTTTCACCGCGCTACGCGCATGCCCCCGTCGAGACCGGTGTGCCTTACGAACGATTGCAAACCGTAAGCGACGGACTTACCCGCATTCGCGACGGTTTTGTGGTCAATGCCAAAATCGAGCGGCAACTCGAGGCACACCGGCAGGAGATGGCGGAGCGCCGGCCCATCGACTGGGCCTTTGCGGAGGCGCTGGCGTTCGGCTCCCTGCTTCTGGAGGGCACGCCGGTACGGCTTAGCGGCCAGGACAGCCGTCGCGGCACCTTCAGCCAGCGGCACGCCGTCTTGTATGATGCCCGCACCGGCGAGCCTTACTATCCCCTTAATGCTCTTGCGCCCAAACAGGCGCCGTTTCATATTTACGACAGTCTTCTCTCCGAGGCGGCAGTCCTTGGTTTCGAGTTCGGCTATTCGCTCGACGCGCCGCAGGCCCTCGTGCTCTGGGAAGCACAGTTTGGCGATTTCGCCAACGGCGCCCAGGTGATCATCGATCAGTTCATCGTCTGCAGCCAGTCGAAATGGCAGCGCGACAGCGGCCTGGTCCTGTTGCTGCCGCATGGTTACGAAGGCCAGGGGCCGGAGCATTCCAGCGCCCGCCTGGAGCGTTTCCTGCAGCTCTGTGCCGAGGACAACATGCAGGTTTGCTATCCCACGACGCCCGCCCAGTACTTTCACGTGCTGAGGCGGCAGATGAAACGGCCCTTCCGTCGTCCGCTCGTGCTCATGACGCCCAAGAGCCTGCTCCGGCACAAGGCTGCCGTCTCGCCGGTGGCTGACTTCGTTACGGGATCCTTCCAGGAAGTGCTCGACGATGCCACGCAGGAGCCGGAGCGTGTCCGTCGCGTGCTGCTCAGCAGCGGTAAGATTTACTACGATCTGCTTGCCCGGCGCAGCGAGGCGGAAAGAGACGACATCGCCCTTGTGCGCGTCGAGCAGTTCTACCCCTTTCCCCTGGAACCGTTGCGCCAGGCCCTCGGGCGTTATCCGCACGCCGATGAATTCATTTGGGTCCAGGAAGAATCGATGAACATGGGTGGCTGGACGTTCATGGAGCCGCGCCTGCGCGCCATGGGCTGGACCGCCAAGTACATCGGCCGCGATTCCAGCGCCAGCCCTGCCACCGGCTCGCGCAAGGTGCATGTGCGCGAACAAAAGGAGCTTGTCGATGCGGCTATTGTCGGCGAAGCGCCCCATCTTGTCCGCGGCCTACCGGCTGATGTTGCCAAAGCAGAGCCGGCCGGCAACCAGTCCACGGAAGGCCGAGAGGTAGAGCCAAAGTCCAACCTGCCCGAGGTTGGCGTTCCGTCATCGAGATGAGGCGAGACCATGGCGACCGAGATCAAGGTACCCTCCGTCGGCGAATCGATTACGGAAGGGACGATCGCGCGCTGGCTCAAGAAGGACGGCGAACAAGTCAAGGCCGAAGAGCCTGTCCTTGAGCTCGAGACGGACAAGGCAACCACCGAGATTCCTGCGCCCGCGGCCGGCACGCTGCGCGTAACGGTCCCCGAGGGAAGCACGGTAGTCATCGGCAGCGTCGTGGGGCGTATCGAGCAAGCCGAAACGCAACCGCCTCCATCATCAGCCGCCAAGCAGGACGGAGCTCGCCGTCGGGAAGCTGACGGAAGTGGCAAAGCGGATGCCAGGACGCAGCCCGAGAAACCTGCGCCAGCGAAAGCCCAGCCGAGTGATGTTCTGCTTTCTCCGGCCGCCAGGCGGTTGGCCGAGCAAGAGCAGATCGATGTCCAGCAGCTTGCCGGCAGTGGCCGCGCCGGCAGGATCACCAAAGAAGACATTCTCGCCCATCTGGGGCAACGACAGGAACCAGCCGAACTGGCGGGAAAAGCGCGGTCCGCCGGCGAGCCAGTTGCCGTTGCGCCGCCTTTGCGCGTTCCGGCCTTGGCGGCAGAGCCAAAGCAACCGCAGGCAATCGCCGGGCAGCGCGAGACCAGGCAACGCATGACCAGCATCCGGCAGCGCATCGCCGAAAAGCTGGTGGCCGCACAGCACACGGCGGCAATCCTGACTACTTTCAATGAGGCCGATCTTTCTGCCGTCATTGCTCTGCGCAACCGCTACAAGGAGACCTTCAAGGAGAAGCATGGCGCCAACCTGGGCTTCATGTCCTTCTTTGTCAAAGCAGCCGTCGAGGCACTCAAGAGTTATCCGATTGTCAATGCCTGGATTGACGGCAGCGACATTGTCTTCCACCACTGCTACAACATCGGCGTGGCCGTCAGCACGGAGAAGGGCTTGATGGTGCCGGTGCTTCGCGACGCCGAGCGCCTGAGTTTTGCGGACATCGAGAAGCGGCTCGTCGAGCTGGCCCAAAAAGCCCGGGATGGGAAAATCGCGGTCGATGATCTCCAGGGCGGGACTTTCACCATTACCAACGGCGGCATTTTTGGCTCGCTGCTATCCACGCCGATCCTGAATCCGCCACAGAGCGCGATCCTCGGCATGCACGCCATCCAGAAGCGGCCCGTGGCCGTGGATGAGCAGGTCGTTATTCGCCCCATGATGTACTTGGCGCTGTCCTATGACCACCGCCTGATCGACGGCCGCGACGCAGTGCTTTTTCTCGTCCGCATCAAGGAGTGCATTGAGAATCCGGACCGGATGTTGTTACAAGTTTGAAGATCGGTCATTCGTCATTGGTCATTCGTCATTCGCGGAACGCGAATGACGAATGACCAATGACGAATGACCCATAAAAGAAGAGGATGCCATGGCTGATCGATTCGATATTGCGGTGATAGGAGCCGGGCCCGGCGGCTATGTAGGGGCGATTCGCGCGGCGCAGCTTGGCATGAGCGTGGTCTGTATCGATCGCCGCCAGGCCCTGGGCGGGACCTGCTTGAACATCGGCTGCATTCCGAGCAAGGCGCTGCTGGACTCGAGCGAGCTCTATGCCCTGGCCGGTTCGCGTTTTGCAAAACATGGCATCCAGGTGGGAAACCTCGCCCTTGATTTGAAGGCGCTGATGGCGCGCAAGGAACACGTGGTCAAGGCGTTGACCGACGGAGTCGCGTTCCTCTTCAAGAAAAATCATATCACGTTCAAGCAAGGCTCGGCGCGGTTGACCGGCCCCGGCAAGATCGCGGTCAAACAGGCGGAAGGGCAAGCGCAGGACGTCGAAGCCAAAGCAATTATTCTCGCCACCGGGAGCGAGTCGGTACCGCTGCCGGCATTGCCCTTCGACGGTACCACCGTCGTCAGCTCGACGGAGGCCCTTTCCTTTACCAAGGTCCCCGCGCATCTGATTGTCGTGGGTGGCGGCTATATCGGCCTGGAACTGGGCTCGGTGTGGGCGCGGCTTGGCGCCCAGGTGACGGTAATTGAACTCTTGCCGCGCATTCTCGCCCTGGGCGACGTCGAGATTGCCGGCGTGCTTCACAAGGCGCTCAGCAAACAGGGCTTGAAGATCAATGTCGAAACCAAAGTGGTCGGCGCTTCCGTGCAGGGCGGCCAGGTAATGGTCAATGCCCAGCGCAAAGGCGAGAACCTCCTCTTCCAGGGCGATAAGGTGCTGGTGGCGGTCGGCCGGCGTCCTCTGACCGCGGGACTCGGCCTGGAGGAAGCAGGCGTTGCTGTGGAGGAGCGCAGCGGCCGCGTGCAGGTGAACGAGCACTACGAGACCAGCCTGCCGGGCGTATTTGCCATCGGCGACCTGATAGCAGGACCCATGCTGGCCCACAAGGCACAAGAGGAAGGCATCGCGGTGGCGGAACATTTAGCCGGTCAGAAACCGCACGTCAATTACGCCACCATCCCCAGCGTGGTCTATACCTGGCCGGAAGTGGCCAGCGTCGGCTTGACCGAAGAGCAGGTCAAGGAAACCGGCCGCGAATATCGGGTCGGCAAGTTCCCGTTTCTGGCTAACGGCCGAGCCCGCTGCCTGGATGAAACCGAAGGCCTGGTCAAGATCCTGGCCGATGCCAAAACCGACCGGATCCTGGGCGTGCACATCATTGGGCCGCGCGCCTCGGAGCTGATTGCCGAGTCCGTGCTGGCCATGGAGTTTGCCGGCAGTGCCGAAGATATCGCCCGCACCTCTCATGCACATCCAACCCTGTCCGAGGCGGTGCGCGAAGCCGCCCTGGCAGTGGACAAACGCGCCATCCATGCCTGAGTGCCGTTGGTTGGCGTTACATTTTACCCTGGTCTTACGTCGCGACCAGTCGTTCGCGCGCAGCGGCACAAAGTCTCTCGGCTCCTATTTCTTTTCTGCCTGCTCACTTGCACAATCTATTGATGCTTTAGCAAAAACTTCCTGCACGCGCCGAATGGAGGTGGACCGTGCCACGAGAAACGGAATAAGCCATGCGCTCGCGATTCACGAAAAAGGCCCAGCAATCCTCGGAGTTGACATGGCTGCGCGTCTTGAGCAAGCCGCTGATCGCCCTGGGATTGTTCCTGAGCACCTTGCTGTTTGCCTCCCTGCCCTCGTCGAAAGCCACGAATAACCCGGTCTGGCAGCCTGCTCCGACACAAGCAGTGGATCCCGCCATGCAGGACATGGAGCTGAGCCTCCGGGCCCGCCAGGCGTTTGCGGAAGATCCGCTCTTATCCAGGCAAGAGATCGGCATCGACGTCAGAAACCGCGTGGCCACGCTCTGGGGCAGCGTGCCCAGCGCCGAGGTTTACCGCCTTGCCGAGAAGCGCCTGCGCCTGGTGTTGGGGCTGGTTGATTTTCGTAATGATCTGCACGTCGAGAGTGAGGATCGTCCCGCGTCAGACCGCTTGCTGGCTCAGCAGTCCCGCTCGCCTCTGGCCGAACCGATGAACCGAGAGGCGCCTGCCGCGCAGCAGTCTGTGGCGCGTCGGCCCGATGAACAGAGCTTGATCGCTTCACAGGAAGCATTGTGGCGACCTGCGGCTCCCCGTCCAACCGCTCCAATGGCGAATGACGAGGCTCGCGCGGCCAAGACGCCGTCAGCCAAATCTCTCGAAAGAACGCCCATGCCGCTGGTAAGTCTTCCTGGCTATCCAGCCCACGATTCGCCGCCGGCGCCGCCGGCCGTGTCCCCGAAGCCGGCCGAATCGAATGGCGGCGCGCTGTCGAAGGCCGTCGAAGCGCTGCGGCTGAGCGATACGCGTTTTCACCGCCTCCAGCCCGAAGTACGGGGCGGCGTGGTCTATTTGCGCGGCAACGTGTTTCGCTGGGACCACGTTTATGAGCTGGCACGGTCCATCTCCAACCTGCCCGGCGTGGAGCGGGTCGTGCTGGAAAAAGTGCACGCGGACAGCGAATAAGCGCCGCTCCTATTCCTTCCCCTGATATTATCTCTCTATCGCTGTCTCGACCCCCTTCTTCGGGTGACGGAGGTCTGGCCATGGTTCGCGGTGTTCTGATTCCGCTGCTGGCCGCGATCCTTCCCACCGCCGCCGCCCTGCAAGCTCCCGTCGCGCAAGATCAGCCCAAAGTCGTTCGCGGCAAGACCGCCTCGGAGTGGATTGTCATTCTCGAAAAAGATCCAATCGCCGAGCGCCGCCGCGCCGCCCTCATGGCGCTTAGCATTCTCGGTCCCAAGGAACCCGGTGTCGTCGTGGGAGTCACCACCGGACTGAATGACTCCGATGCCTCCGTCAGGCGCCAGGCTGTGCAGACACTAGGGGACATGGCCCCCGCCGCGCGGAGCGCCCTCGATTCCCTTGCCAGGACCATGGAGTCCGACAAGGAGCCACGCGTGCGCGAAAGTGCCGCCAAGGCGCTCGGGCGCTTCGGCGCCGATGCCAAATCAGTCGTGGCATCCCTGACCAAGGCCCTGCAAGACCGCCACGCCGGCACGCGCGCCTCGGCCGCTGAGGCGCTCGGGCGCATAGGCGTCCCGGCTGCCGGCGCGACGCCGAAGTTGGTCGAGCTGCTTAAAGACCCTGATCCGCTTGTCCGCGGTTATGCCGCCTATGCGTTGGGCCGCTTCGGTGCCGAAGCGCGCGGCAGCGTAGCAGCCCTGGCCGAGACTCTGAGCAAGGACGTTCAGACCACTGTGCGCCGATCCGCAGCCGCAGCCCTCGGCGAAATGGGTTCTCAGGCCCGGCCCGCCGTACCCACCCTTGGAGCCGCCCTTAAAGACAAGCAGGTTGAAGTCCGCCGCACGGCCGCCGAGGCGCTCGGCAAACTGGGTCCGGAAGCCAAGCCGGCCCTGAGCGCCTTGACGGGTGCATTCAAGGACGCCGATCGGCTCGTGCGTTCGCTCGCGATCCAGTGCGTAGGCTCCTTCGGCAAGGAGGCCGAGCCGGCCGTTCCTTCCCTGGTGCGGTGTCTGGCCGATGAGGCAGTCGAGGTCCGCCTCGTGGCCGTGGAGGCACTTGGCCGGCTTGGTTCGGTCGCCAGGGGAGCGCTTTCTGCTTTGAAAGAGACGGAAAAAAACGATAGCCGGGCTGAAGTCCGCGACGCGGCTGCGGAGGCGCTAAAGAAGATCGAAGGCCCGTCTTGATTGACCGGGTAGCCGTTTTCCCATTACGCAGAGCAACCCGCGGTCGTGCGAAGAGGCAGACTCGGCTCTTTGCCGGCAAAACCCCGGTAAATTCGCTCCCAGGAAGGGGCTTCAACCTGTTTATCGACAGCGGCCGCCTGATTTTCGCTGCCGGCATTTGAATCAGCCCAAAACTTAACCTAGAGTTCAGGCGAAAGCCGAATTCTGCCATGAGATTAACCGTCTCCTGGACAACAGCATAAATGACCCCGATTGATACAGCACGTTCCCGTGAACCGGCCAGCCGGCCCAGCGAGGATTTCACGCGCGCGGCGTTAAGTTTCGTGCACGACATGGTGACGCAGGCCGAGCAGACGCCGCTCAAGCTGGAGCATCAACTGGCGAAGTTAGCCCGGGCTTTTCGGGCCAGCAGCGCCGGCGCCGCCGGCTTGGTGGGCGGCACCCAGGCCTTTCAGATCGAGATTTCCGCCGACGGTCATAGCCTCCCCGGGCTAAGCTGGCCGGCAGACAAGTGGCTGCAGGTCGCCTCCGGATTACAAAATGCCACGGCCCTCGTTATGCCATCGGCCAGTAACCGGAGTCTTCTGTTAAGCGCCTGCACGCCGCAGGCGGGCGCTACCTGGCTTTTCTGGCTCGAAGACGAGGGCCAGCGCATCTGGCAAAAGGGCGAGCAGTCGGCTCTGCACCTGGCCGGCCTGGTCTTTGCACGCCTGATCATCGAACAATCGCGCGACGAGCGCTGGAATTCCTGGCTGGAAAAGGCCAAACGGCAAGAGCTGCTGGAGAACGCCGCCCTGGTGGTGGGCAAACTGGCGCACGATTTCAACAACGTCCTGACCGGCATTCTTGGCTTCGCGGAGCTTTGCCTCGGACAGCTTCAGGCCGGCTCCTTGCCGCATCAGTTCGCGAGCGAGGTTTATCAGTCGGCCCAGAAGGGGAGCAAGTTCACCAGCCAGCTCAGTAACTTCAGCAGGCGCAGCACGGTCCGCAGCCAGCCAACCTGCCTCGCCAATGTCGTCAAGGCCGAACTGGCGCGCGTGGAGAAAACCTGGGGTCAAGCGGTCGGCATCCGCGTCGAAGTTCCCGATGAGCTGTCCCCGGCTGCCGTCGATGACACAGGGCTCCGTCTGATCCTTGGACAGCTCCTCGACAATGCCCGCGAGGCGATTGCCTGTGCCGGAACGGTCGCCGTCCTGGCCCGGCAAGTGGAGCTGACGCGCAGCGATTGCCTGGAGCTGTTCGGCAGACCGGCGCCGGGCATTTGCCTGGAAATGTCGGTCGCGGACACCGGCAGCGGCTTCACTGCCGAGGCCAAGCGCCGCGCCCTGGTCGAACCGTTTTTCAGCACCAAGCCGCGCCACCGCGGCCTCGGTCTGGCTTCCATATACGGCTTGCTCTACGCCCACGGCGGCGGCCTGCGCATCCAGCACGGCGACCCGAGCGGCACCGTCGTGCACGTTTATCTACCCGTGGTCCGACAAAAGACGCCCGTGCAGCCCATTCGGCGTAGTGCCATTCCCTTGCCCAGGGGGGAAAGGGTGCTGGTCGTCGATGACGATCCCCTGACGCTCCGGCTCATGTGCACCACCCTGGAGCGCGCCGGCTACCAGGTTCAGCCGGCGGCAGACGGCGTCCAGGCTCTGGAATGCTATGCCAAAGCCGAGGAGCCGTTTGGCCTGGTGCTCTCGGATGTCGTCATGCCGCGCATGACGGGCTTCGACCTGGCCCAGCACCTTCTCGAACGTGATCCGCACGTGAACGTGCTGTTCACCAGCGGTCATATCCCGGCGGGTTTCATTCCGGAAGGATTTGCCGGCCGCAACTTTGACCTATTGCCCAAACCCTTCCGGCCCGAAGGCTTGATTCGTGCCGTCCGGGTCGCCCTGGAAAAGGAATCACCAAGCCTTGCTCCATAGAGAGAGAGCGAGTGGACGCCCAGCGTAGAGGAAAATTTCACATGGGGACTAAAATTCGCGAATCAGAGGAGACTCACGTGGTAAGTTTACGCGTTGACGACGATCGGCTAAACTCGGCGACCCTGACGGCCCCGCGCGAGAAGGCGCAGCCTACCGGCGAGGCTCAGGACCAACCTCAGGATCAGCTCTTCTGCGCCGGCGAAGTTCACATCCTCATTCTGGACGACGATCCTTCGGTCGGCCGCGTGATCCAGTCCGCCCTGGCGCGGCGCGACTTCAAGGTGGACACCATCTCCGATCCGGCCGTCATGGAGATGAAGCTTCAGGAACGGCCCTATCACATTGTCATTCTCGACTATGTGATTCCCGGCCTGGAATCGGAGCAGGTCCTCGGCTGGGTGCGCGAGCATCAACCCGAAGCCAGCATCATCGTCGTCACGGGTTACCCGTCCATCGACAGCGCCCTGAACTGCCTGCGGGCGGGCACGTTTGATTACCTCACCAAGCCGTTCCAGATCACGCAGTTGCAAAAAGTCGTCAACCGCTGCCTGGAAAACAAGGGCCTGTTGCGCATGTCGGAGGAAGCGCTCCGCGAATCCCTGGGCGCCGCCATTCGCGAGCGCCGCAAGGCGCTCGGCTTGACGCTGGCCCAGATGGCGCAGCGCACCAGCGTGTCGCTCGGCTATCTCTCGCAGATCGAGCTCGGCAAAAACTCGGCGTCGATAGAAACGCTGTACCGCATTTCGCTGGGGCTCGGTGTGAAGATCGCCGATTTGTTCCAGGCGGTGCAGGTGCCCAGCTGAACAGCGGCTAACAAGCAAAAATGTCCGGCGGGGGGCTACCACGCCGGACATTCTGCGCGCGCCAACTAACTAACGCCTAGCCGCGCTCGAATCCAGCATTTGCTTAGAATAGCACCGTGAAACCTGCCAGCAGACCCACGGTGTCAAGAAAGACCGCGTTCATGGTTGATGTTCGTCGTGGCGTTCCGCAACCTCGTGATCGCCTGAATTGAAGCGCTTGTTAAGAATGGCATAAACGTCATCCAGACTAGGCTTATCCGGCTGCGAGGTAATGGTCCGAACCTCGACCTCAACCTCGCAGCGGTCCGGTAAATTGACGGCCTCGACGGGCCGAAACACACCGTTCTCATAGATCGCGTGGATGGTCATTTTGCTTTCCTACCTTGCCAATAGGCTCGGCTTACATGAACTACCGGGCCGGTACGGCCGACTCTGAGCGCGAGCTTTCAGCTAGAAGTATTCTATCAGACAGCGTCCACGAAACGCGGCAAGGTGACGGTGACGTGACCTGGAGTTCAAGAAGTTTCAAGCACTCTCGCAATATGAGGCATTATGAGTTTTTTAAAGTAATACTTTAAAAATCTCAAGCCTGCTTGAAGCCAAGAAGCGGCCAAACTACTCCACTCAGGAACGGTGTGTGGAAAAGGACGGGTAGCGGCAGCGCAAGCCAGCCGAGCGTCCAGACCGTACCAAGCCACGGCAGGCGCTCGATTGGCCAACCCGCACCGTCCAGGCCGCGCTCCAGGAGCACGAGCGCTCCGTGCAATGCGAAGTAGGCGAACGGCCCGCCGTAACCGGCGCCTACCGGGACGCTGATCGCCAATTCGTGCACGACGCCGGAGAAGAGGAACGCCGCCATCACGGTCCCGCCTGTCCCGAGGCAAGGCCTGAGCGGGCGCACGACGGCGACGGCCGCCATCTCCGAGAAGGCCAGGTTCCAGCGCCGGCCCCAGAACTCCGTGAGGCTCCGGGCCAGCAGCGGAGCCCGGAAAAGCGGCCGGCAGTCTATCCCCGCCAGCCGCCAAAGGCCGGCGAGGATGTTGAACACCCCAAAGTGCAAGATCAGGCTGAGGCCAATAAGTGCCAGCGCTGTCGCCGTGGCAAGCGTCCCGGCATCCGCCGGCCGGAACCGTCGCTCAGGCCACACCGCCGGGACAACAAAGAGGCAGACCATACCCAGGGCGAGCCGTTTCAGGCCACGGACGATCAAGTTGCCGGCGCCGGGCAGACAGAGCTTCCCGGTTTTCGCGAATAAAACAGGCCGCATGCCGACCCAGAGGATTGCGAACGCGAACCAGCGCAGCGACGACAAGCGTTGCTGACCGGCCGCTTGAGATTCCACACTGACCACCGCCTTCATCGCCAGCAGCAAGGAGACACACAGCGTTACCATGCGCACGCCCGCTGGCCGCCCTTCGCAGAGCTTCAGCGTAGTTGCCAGTGATCCGGTTACCAGAAGCCAGCCCGCACACCGTGCCACGCCTGCGCAACCAAGCCGGGTGATGCCAAACCCTGCGGCCAGCGTTCCTAGCCAGGTCCCGACAATCAGCCAGGCGATGACGTAGTCTGTTGCAACGTAGGCGGCCATTATGGGAGACCTCCGCAGTTGCTGGTCGCGGCGAGTCCGTAGACGGCCGTGAGTGACACGAACAGGCTGACCAGGACGCCCTCCGCGAGCCGGACATGCAGTCCCGAGGGAGCTTGCCGCCGATCCAGGCACAGGAACTGGATCATGAGCCGGGCGCCCCAGTAAGTCGTCATGTAGCACGTCACGGCGCCGGCGAGGGGCGAACGGTCGAGCAACCAGAAAGGCGCCAGGGCGGAGATCAGACCAAAGGACAGATTCGTCGCCCAGATGTAGCCGGCGTATGTCCAGAAGATTTGCCGCGTGAGCGGCTTGACCTTGGCCATTTCTTCGCGCCAGCCGAGGACGTACGGGATCGCCAGGCTGGCGATGATGAGGGCTAGTTGACCGACACCAGCCAGGAAAACGAGTCTCGGCAGAAGGGCTTGCACGGCCGTCCTCCTTTCGCATGGCGGGCGACTGCCAGCGAGCCAGCCGCCCATTTCATCAACCGCGGCCGCCGGGGTGCGCTTAACAGCGATGTAAACACGCGATGACGCCAATGACGAAGGACAGCCGCATGAGAGCTCTGTCCTTCACCTGTCCCCTTCGCGCTTGTCCGCTATAATGGAGAGGCGATTCAAAAGGAGCGAACCATGACCGTACGATCCTTGCTGGAAGAACCGGGCCGTGTGGATGAGCCGCATGCCGTTCAGGAGTATTCGGAAGTGCTTAGTCAGGTCGCTTCCCGGGGTAAGCCCGTGATCGTCCGCCGCAATGGCGAGGACCTGGCGGCCGTCGTGCCGCTGGAGCATCTGGAATTCGTGCGCGAGATCCTGGCACGGCAGCAAGTAGAAGAACTGGCCGCACAGATCGATTGGGAGCGCGTCCGCAAAACGCTGCGACCAGCCCAGGAATGGTTTGAAGGGGACGAGCCCAAACCCTTTTAGAGCAACGTCCCATGGCGCCGCCACGCCTGGCTACCGGCCGCATTGTCTGGGCTGAGCTTGCTGACGCCAATGGTGTTCGCAAAGTGCGGCCGGCGGTCATCGTGGCGCCGACCGATCAAATCGTTGCGGGGAAGCAATTCGATGTCATAGCCGTCACCAGCCGGCTGACCGATCCTTTGCCTGATGTTTTGCTCCCCTGGCATGCGCAGGGCCACCCGCGCACGGGTCTGAACCGCCGCTGTGCCGCCGTCTGTTCGTGGCCGGCGCAAATTAAAGACAGCGACATCCAGGATGTCGCAGGACTTGTGCCGACGCCGCTCATGACTGCAATTCTCGGGAAGCTCGCCGCTGCCTCAGCACCGCCGCCGATTTCATCCCCCGGTTCTGGTGGCGGGACGCCCGCCCCTCCGAGAAGCCCGGCAGTTCCGCCTCAGCACACCAGCAAACACGCATCGACCGATGCTGGCGATCGGACAGGCACTTGAGCCAGATTCGAGCCAAGGGCGTCTCAGGACGAAATGGAAGGGGCCTACGCGTGGATTGCTGAGCGTGCTCCTCTGACTGCCGGGCGGTGGCCGTCAGCCTTGATCGCGGAGACGGCGTTCCAATTCCTCCCGTTGGGCAATCACCTTCGCCTTGTACTCCAGGAGCAGCCTAAGGGGAAGGCGTAGCGAGACCAGCTTCGCCCGCAGCACGTCGCGGTACCAGCCGACGCTCAAGTCCAAACCAGTGCCAGCCCGGTGCGGGGGTTCGTGGCTGTTGCCATGCTTGCTCCAATTCACCGCCCAGTACTCGACCAGGTCTTGCGGCTCGTCCAAACCGTTGCGGTCGAACTGGCCCGGCTGGTCCTGGGAGCAGGTCGCCTCTCCGCTCGTGTAATCAAGCAAGTGCTCGAACGGGTCGTACCAGAGGCCAAGCAAGTGACCGACAAACGCCTTCGCCTCCCAGCCCAGGTCTCCCATGAGGGCCTGAAACGCATGTGTGAACCGGATCTGGTCCTGATGATCCAGCTCGGCGATCTGAATCCACTCTTCGTTTCGGCTAATCGTCATTGGAGTGAACCGTGCCCTTCAAGACGGTGGGGTTGCTTGACATCGTACACCTCCTTCTCAACGAGCGAATTTCTTCCTCTTCAGAATAGCAGAGGCAGCGGTGGCAACCGACTGCTATTTCAAGAAACCCCGCGCCCCTTCTTTCCCTGGTTGCTTGCGTGCGCCGCAAGACGGCGTACACTGAAAGTCGTGCTCTCGGATTGACACCTGCCCTGGGGGGCAAAGGAGGTCTTTCATGTCATGCCTGTGCGTGCTGTTACTCCTGTTGGGTCGAGCAGCCGGCGAAGATCCGCCGGCCAAACCGGCGGAGAAATCCCAACCGGCTTATCTGGCGGAGTTTGACAAACTCAAAGCGGACATGAATAAAGTCCAGCAAGCCATGAACCAGGAATACGCGGCCGCCAAGACGGACGAAGAACGCGAGGCCGCCATCTCCAGGATCCAGACCGACAAGGGCCTGCCACTGGCCGACAAGGCCGTGGCCCTGGTGCGGCTACATGCTGCCGACAAGGAAGCGGTGCAGGTCTTCACCTGGGTTCTCAATTACCAGCCGGCATCGCCCGCGGCCTCCGAGGCAGCCAAGCTCCTGGCCCAGCACCATCCCAAAAACCCGCAGACCCTGGACACGGCCAGCCGCTTTAGCCGTGCCCCCATGCCCTGGACGGAAAAATTACTCCAGGCCGTAGCAAAGGCCGACTTGCCCCCCGATCGGCAAGTCCGCGCTCTGCTTGCCCTGGCGGAGTGCGCCAAGACCAAGGCCGAATTCCCCTCCCTTATCAAGAACCTTGATCCGGCCATGGCAAAGAGTGTGCAGGCAAGGTTCGGCAAAGAATACCTGGCGGAGCTGCTGGCGCTGGACCAGGCCAAGCTGGAAAGCCAGGCTGTCCAACTTTTCAACGAAGCCGCTGCCAGGTACGGGAGCGAGAAATATGGCAGCGCCACGGTCGCCGATTACGTCAAGAGCACTCTTTTTGAGCTCGAGAATCTGGCCATCGGCAAGACGGCCCCGGACATCGAGGGTGAGGACATCGACGGCGGCAAATTCAAGCTCAGCGACTACCGAGGGAAGGTCGTGGTGCTCGATTTCTGGGGAAATTGGTGAGGGCCGTGCGTGGCCATGTACCCACACGAGCGGTCGCTCGTCAAACGGCTGGAAGGCAAATCGTTCGCACTCATCGGCATCAACAGTGATGCGGACCGCAAGCAGCTCAAGGAGGTGATGAAGAAGGAGCAGATTACCTGGCGCTCGTTCTGGGACGGCGGCAAAATCGGCGGCCCCATCGCGACCCGCTGGAACGTCCACGCCTGGCCGACCATCTACGTCCTCGATCAGCAAGGCGTCATCCGGGCCAAGCACCTGCGCGGCTCGGCGCTGGACAAGAAGGTGGATGAGCTGCTGCAAGACAAGCGCGGCAGCGAGTAGGATCAAAGCTTTGATGATGACATTTCATCCACGACGAGTTCACCAACAAAAATTGCGCGCGTTGACGTGGACTGCGCCTGTCTGCTGCCATTAGATTTTGAAGAACAATACAACGCGGCCACGGGGGCAGCGGTAAGTCTCTACGACATGTTGGTCAGTCGACAGCCTGAGGAACTCTTCGGTGTTTTCAGCCTTCCTCAGTGGGAAGAGTGGGTAGACTTTTTTAGCCAGACCCGGGAGGCCGATGGCCGCCGTAAGGGGGTTGTGGAGGTGGTGCTGTGATCGCCAATGACCAGGAACTCGCCGTCGTTTCTCGCCAACTCCAGGAGCTGAAGGCGCGCCGCGACAAAATGCTTCGCGAAGGCGTGGCGGAAGGCTTCCAATTACATGTTGAAGTTGCCGGCGTCGAGAAGATGATCGCACGCCTTCAAGAAGAAATGGATACCTTTGAAAATTCCAAACGCGGCCAGGTGACGGTGAAAGTTCAAGAAGTATGAAGAGACGGCCGCAGAGGACAAGAAACAACAGCAAAGCAGACAAGGTTCGCCCCAAGGTCCAGTGGACTGCCGAAGACCGGGCCCGCCATCAGGCCATCCGAGACATGTTCCGGAACTGGCACCCCTCCCCCGAAGAGTTGATTGCCACCGGCGCGGCGGCGAATTTCGACCTGCACGGCGAGTATCGCCAACTGCGCCCGTTCGTGGAGGAGATCAAACGCGCCCGCGCGGCGGCCCGACTCACCCTGGCCGAGGTGTCGCGGAGATGTGGGATCGACCAGCCGGCCCTCTCCCGCCTGGAAAACGGCCACAACAAGAACCCGACGCTGGACACGCTCTGGCGTTACGCTGCCGCAGTCGGGCAGCGCCTGGTCCTGAGCACCGAAGCGATTCGCGACACGCGGCCGACCCGGGGCAAGGCAAAGCGCGTCCGGGCGGCACGAGAGAGGTAGGCTGCCCTGCTCATGTGCATAATTTATTTAATGGCAATTGTTTACAAGCTGGGGAACTCGAACTGGATGCCGCGATTCAGAGTGGCATCGGCGTGACACCGGATTGATGTTGGAAAATCAATGATCCGAAGCTGGCCGCTGGGTTGGCCCGTATCGGCGACTACCGCGATAAATTGGCGGAACTCATCCAGATCAACTTCCCCAACCGGCGAGCCTTTTGCAAGGCCGCGGGACTCTCCGAGGACATGCTCAGCCACGTCCTGAAGGGGCGCAAGCATCTGTCGCTGGAGTCGCTGACCAGGGCGCTGGAGCGGATCGGCTACAAGCTGCGTATCCTGCCCGCTGTG
>DASZFN010001208.1:0-2673 GCA_035939715.1 Gemmataceae bacterium
AATTCCGGACTGATGTCGCCGATTCCTCTCCCGCCGCCCGAGCCGCTCCGCCGGGCGATGAGGGCCGATGACCAGGGTTTTCGGCGCGAAGTAAGTGAAGACTTCGTTTCGATAGGAAACCGGCACGCCTTCTCATGCGACTCATGCACTCGCCTGGTAACGGCCGATCTGACGAGCCTTCGGCCGCCGCAACCTAGGCCTTAAACCAGCGTAGCCGGTGCGGCTTTTTTCGAACGGCGCGAAGAAAACTCGAAATCCTTCGGCGATTTGCGGGGTTTCATGGTTGTTGGAATCCATGCCCCACTGACCCACGGAGGGATTTCGAGTGAACAGGATTATCCAAAAGCGCATGGCGGCCCGCAAGCGGCGATTGGCACGACGATTGGATAAGTTCAATTATCCAGATGACCTTGCGCGGCCCATGCTGCGGGCCACGAATATCGAGTACGAACTGGCCGGACGATCCGTGGGCACAGCCTACGGCGGCATCGGCCTGGTTCATCAATTGGTACGTGAGTTGGGATTGGCCCGCGCGATCGACCAGCAGGTGCACCTGTTCAAGATTCACTTGCCGTATCACGAGAGCGACCACGTGCTCAACCTGGCGTACAATGCGCTGTGCGGCGGAGCTTGCCTGGAGGACCTGGAACTGCGCCGCCAGGACGAGGGCTATTTGAACACACTGGGAGCCGCACGAATCCCCGACCCGACCACGGCGGGCGACTTCTGCCGACGATTCGCGCGCGAGGACTTGCAAGACCTGCAAGCGGCCTTCGACGTGGCCCGGCTTCGAGTCTGGGCACGGCAGCCGCCAGAGTTCTTCGCCGAGGCACGCATCGAGGCGGACGGTACGCTGGTCGAGACGGCGGCCGAGTGCAAGCAGGGCGTCGACCTGTCGTACAAGGGCATCTGGTGTTATCACCCGCTGGTTGTGACGCTGGCCAACACGGGCGAGGTGCTGCGGTTGTTGAATCGTTCCGGCAACCGGCCCTCGCACGAAGGGGCCGCGGAGCTGTTCGATCAGAGTATCACCCTGTGTCGCAGAGCGGGCTTCCGCAAAATCCTGGCGCGGGGCGACACCGATTTCTCGCAGACCAAGCATCTGGATCGCTGGCACGCGCAGGGGGACGTGAAGTTCATCTTTGGCATGGACCGCACGCCCGCCTTGCATATCCTGGCCGACGACCTGTCACAATCGGCCTGGAAACTGCTGAAAAGGCCGCCGAAATACGCGGTGAAGACCAAGCCTCGCACGCGGCCCGAGCGGTTCAAGCAGCAAGTCGTCGAGCAGCGCGGCTACAAGGACATTCGGCTGGTCGACGAGTGGGTAGCCGAAATGCCATATCGGCCCTATGCCTGCAAGCACACCTATCGTCTGATCGTGGTGCGCAAGAATCTGAGGGTCAATGAGCCGGGGCAAGGGCGACTGTTCGACGACTACTGCTACTTCTTCTACATCACCAACGAGCAACCCGAGCTGAGGCCCGCGGAGATTGTGTTATCGGCCAATGATCGCTGCCACCAAGAGAACCATCTGGCGCAGTTGTACAGCGCGCGGGCCTTGTACGCGCCGGTGGACAACCTGCTGTCGAACGAAGCGTATATGCTGATGACCTCGCTGGCTTGGAATCTCAAGGCCTGGCTGGCGCTGCGGCTGCCCGAGCGGGCTGGGCGATGGCACGAGCATCACCAGGCACAGAAGCAGCGATTGCTGAAGCTGGAGTTCCGCACGTTCGTCAACAACTGGCTGCGGATTCCCTGTCAAGTGATACGAACCGGGCGCAAGTTGGTGTTGCGGCTGTTAGCTTATAACGAGTGGCAGCGGGTGTTCTTCCAATTGGCGGAGCAACTCAGCCCGCTGCGCTGCTGAACACCAGGCGCGCCGGCGTCGCGCGGCCGACGTTCGGCGGGCCGACAACCGCATGTGGAGCAGCAGGCTCCACGGACGCCGCAACGCCCAACCCGAAAGGAGACCGATCACATGGACGACGTAAACATCAATCCTTTCAGAGCCGCCCCCTGGCGGAGCGCCGGCGGTGCCTTATTGCACCGCCCCGCCGGCATGGCCCTAAAACGCGCCAGGGCTACGCTTGTTTAAGGTCTAGTCCGCGACGTTTTCGCCTCGCGCGAGATTGCCGAATGGCAGTCTGGTTCACAGATCCTGCACTTGTTTCTCGATAGCCTGGATGAATGTGGCCTTCAGCTTCCCCATGTTGCTAAGATCCTTCGCGGCCAAATCGCAAAGCTGACGCCGCACCTCAGCCGCCTGCGTCTTCGCATTGCTTGCCGAACGGCAGACTGGCCGGGTTCGCTCACGAAGATCTTGACCGATTTCTGGGGTGAGCCTCCCGCCATTTTTGAATTGGTGCCTCTCCGACGTCGGGACGTCACCATCGCAGCCACCGCCGAAGGCATCGATGGGGAGCCTTTCATCGACGCGGTGATCCGCTCCGGCGCACAACCGTTGGCAATCAAGCCTGTGACACTCAACTTTCTGTTGAGTACCTACAAGGCGCGAGGCGGCTTCCCTGCCACTCAGTCGGAGCTCTATGCCGAGGGCTGCCAGCGGCTCTGTGCGGAGATGAATCCAGATAGGCAAGACGCCAGGCAATCAGGCGCGCTCTCGGCCGAGCAACGTATGGCCGTCGCCGAGCGAATTGCTGCCGTGATGGT
>DASZFN010001209.1:0-22384 GCA_035939715.1 Gemmataceae bacterium
GGCGTCAGGGCGCGGATGGTGGCGGCGCGCGGTTGCGACAGCAGCAGGCTCATCTCGCCGAAGAAATTGCCTTCCGCCAGGGTAGCGATGCGCTTGCCGGTCTTGTCGATCACCTCGACCTGGCCCCGGCAGATGGCGTACATCTCGTTGCTGGTCTCGCCTTCGCGAATGATCACGTCGCCCGGCTCAAACACCACCGGCTTGAGCATCATGGCGAGATTGTGCAGCAGCACCGGGTCGCCGTTCTTGAAGATGGAGACCTGCTCGAGCACGCTGCGGTTAATGACCTCGAGCCACTTGCGGCCGTCGCGCTCGATCAGGTCGAAGGCGGCCTTGGGCCCCCAGGTGCCGGCGGCATAGTTGGGAAAGTCGCTGGGCGGCGTTTTTGCCCAGGCGTTCAGGATCGGCTGGGCGACACGCCAGGCGGACTCGACGAGGTCGGTGCGCGAAAACAGCGTGGCATCGCCGATCATGCAACTGTAGAGCAGCACCTCGTAGCCGGTGCCGCGCGCCGCCTCGAACGACTCGCGATAGTCGAAACGCATGTCGACTTTCTGCAAGGCGGTGAACGGCCCCGGCGTCTTGGCGTGGAAGCGGAGCTCGATGCCCTGGTCCGGCTGCACGTGAAAGATCAGCTTGTTCGACTCGAGGCGCTCGGCCGCGGGCGTATCGCGAAAGACCACGTCGGGCGCCTTCTTGAACTGGACGACAATCTCCGTGCCGCGCTTCCACAGGCTCTTGCCCGAGCGCAGGTAGACGGGCACGCCGTGCCAGCGCCAGTTATCGATCAAGAGTTTGATGGCGGCGAACGTCTCGGTGCGCGATTGCGGATCGACGTGTGGCTCCTGGCGATAGCCGGCGGCGGGTGTGCCGTCGGGTCTCTTGCCGGGGCCGTACTGGCCGCGCACGGCGTGCTGCGGCACCTGCTCCTCTTTGAGGATGCGCACCGCGTCCAGTAGCTTGGCCTTCTCGTTGCGCACGGCCTCGGCCCCCAGCGAGGCCGGCGGCTCCATGCATAGATACGCCAGCATTTGCAGCATGTGGTTCTGGACCATGTCGCGCAGCACGCCGGACGTGTCGTAGTAGCCGCCCCGTCCCTCGACGCCCACGGTTTCCGAAACGGTGAACTGGACGTGGTCGATGTGGTCCTTGTTCCAGATCGGCTCGAAGATGCCGTTGGAGAAGCGAAACACGAGCAGGTTTTGCACCGTCTCCTTGCCGAGATAGTGATCGATGCGGAAGATCTGGTTCTCCGCCCAGTGGGCCAGCACTTCCCGGTTCAGCGTCTCGGCGGAGGCGAGATCGTGGCCGAACGGCTTCTCGATAATAAGGCGCGTCCAGCCCCGGGAGCGGTTCTTGAAGCCGGCCTTGTTGAGCTGCTCGGAGATCAGCCCGAAGACGGACGGCGGCGTGGCCATGTAGAAGATGATGTTTCCCTCCGCGCCCATCTCGTCGTCCAGTTTGGCAACCAGTTCGGCAAGTCGTTTGAAGGCTGCGGCATCGCCGAAGTTGCCGGGCGTATAGTGGATACGGCTTACGAAATCTTGCCAGACGCGCGCGTCAAAGGTTGGCCGCGTGTTGAACTTCTCGATATCGCCGCTCAGGCGCGCGCGGAACACGTCGGTGCTCAGCTCGTCCATGGCCATGCCGACGATGGCGAAGTGCCGCGGCAGCAAGCCGTCGCACGCCAGGTTAAAGAGCGCCGGCGTCAGCAACCGCTTGGTCAGGTCCCCGGTGGCCCCGAAGATGACCATGATGCACGGCGTGGCCGGCGGCGCCTTGCCGGGAGTCGTTTCCTCCAGCGTGGTGTGGACGACGGTGTGCTCAGGCATGATGGCGCGTCTCCTGCAGAGGGGAAGGGCAACCAACGGCAGACTATGACATGAGAGCCGGATGACAAGATGAAGGGTTCTGGCCAGGTAATGAAAGAAGGGTGTCGGAAGCCTTTGCTCCCGCCACCCCTGTTTTTGCTAATGACTAATGACGAGTGACCAATGACTATTTGATCACATCATCCCCATAAACCTTCGTGCTCTCTTCCTTGAGCACCGGCTCGGTCAGCCCGTCGGCGGTGATGCGGGCGCGGAAGCGGAGGTCGCCGGGGGCAACGCCGCGAACGTTGACGCGATAGATGGCGTCGGCGCGGGGGGCGAGCTTCGGCAGCGCCTCGAAGACGATCTCCTTGTCCTGAACGCGGAAACGGCAGTCGGCGGCGCCCTTGGCGCCGCGGAATTCCATCTTCTCGGGAATCGTGCAAATCAGCTGCAAGTTGGTCTCCGTCTTCGTTCCCGTGTTGGTGACGCGGATCTCATAGGCCGTGTCGGCGCCGACCTCGACCGGATCGTCGAGATCCACCAGTTCCATGAGCAAGGCGGACAGGCCCTCGACGCGCGTCTGCACCTCGGTGTCGTTCTTGAGGCCGCGCGTGGCCACGACCGTGGCGACGTGCTTCTGCATGCCCGTGGCGATGGCCACGGCTTCCATGCTGACCTCGCGGCTCTGGCCGGGCGTCAAATCGCCGATGAACCAGGACACCGTGCGCGTGGCGAAGTCGTGACGGCCGCCGTCGGAGGCGCTGACGAACTTGAAGCCGTCCGGGATGACATCGCTGACAGTGACATTGCTGGCCGGCGCACTGCCGGGATTGGAGACGTTGAAGGTATAAACCGCGTGCCGGTCCAGGTAACGGAGCTTCGGCCCCTTGGCAATGATGTCGAGCTTGGGCAGGATGACGTCCACCTTGGCCGAGGCCTGGGCCAGCAGGTTGTTGTCCGCGCTGGCGATGGCTTCGCAGGTTTGCGGTCCCGCGCTCCGGGTGACGCACACCAGCTGAACGCCGCGCGTCTCCGTGGGGCCGAGGTTGCCCAGGTCGAACTCAATGTTCTTGCCGCGGGTATGCTCGAGGCCGTCGGATAGCGTGGCGTGGATCTTGACATGCTCGGCGGTGCCGTCGCCCGGATTGGAGACGTTCAGGCTGATGGTTGCCGTGTCGCCGAGCAGCACCTTGTCCGGGTTCGCCGCCTTGAGCGCGAGCTTGGGTTCGCGCACGCGAATACGCGCCGTCGAGGTCCCGGCAAAGCTGACCAGCGCTTCACAGGCGAGATCGCCTTTCAGATCGGGCAGCAGCTGCAGATCGAGGCGCCGCTCCTGACGCGGCTGCAGTGTGCCGAGGTCCCAGGTCAGCGTGCCGGCGTCTTGTAGCGCCTTGGGCTCGCTGGCCTGGACGGTGACGCCCGCAGGAATGCGCACGCGCACGGCCACCTGGCTGACGCTGATGGGGCAAATATTCTTCACCATGATTTGATAGGTCACCGGCTGGCCGAGCTTGGCGGTCGGCGGGCCGACCCATTCCAGGCTGACGGCGGGCTCTTGACGGCCGGTCGGGTTATCGTTCGATGGGCCGTTGACATCCGCGCCCGGGAGGTCCTTGCCGGAGTGGACCTTGTCGTTGAAGCCCGGCGGCGCCGGCCGGGGGGCCGGGGCATTCGCGTGCTTGGCTGGCGCGGCGCTATCTAGCGGGGGCAACGGCGGCAAATCCACGAGCGGCGCCGGTTTCGCAGGCGCGGGTGCCGGACCGGCAGCTGCGGACGGCGGCGTTTGTGCATAGCGCTGCTGATAGGCGCGGATGAGATCGGTTTCTTCTTTGGTCGGTCCGAGCGCCGGCGCGGGCGGATTGAGGCCCGGACCAGATGAGTCGGGCGGCGGCTTCACCGGATCGCCGGTCCCGCCGGAGGCCGGCGCCGCGGGCGGCAGCGGCGGTGGGCTCAGCGGCGCGACCGGTCCGGTCTGTCGCTGCGGCTCCGGCTGGCCATCGGCCGTGTTAACCAGCCACCCCGCCAGGCATGCGAGAAGCACCGCGATGCCTAGGAGCAAGCTCTTGACCTTCATCGTCTGACTCCTTGTGTTCTCAAAAAGTGCTCTGGTCCTATTCGTGCCAAAGCCGGGCTGCTCCTGCGATGGGTGGCATCGAACTTAAGGCAGGCGGACTATAGCGAGGGTCACGGCTCGATCAAGATGACTTGCCGAGGACGATATGGCCGGTTAGGCAAGCAAGGAAACGCACAGGAGAAGTTGCGAATAAGGAAGGTTAAACGCAGGCAAGCTGGCAGAATTCGGGTACAGTGCCGCGCACTTTGGACGCGGGCAAACGCGGCCCTTCTTGAGCTTGCGGATGAGTCCGGGGCCGCCACGCGGCCCGGATAAAAAAATTTAAACTTTTTTTGCTTTTTCGTATACACAGCCGCCCGGCGATTGTATATTCACGTTTGTCCCGCCGGATGCAGCTTCGGTGACTGGGCGACGCCGAGGAAGCTACGGCGGGACATTTTTTCCATATCCGCCATAAAGGTCCTTTCGGCGCTGCTTCACAACGCCAGCTCTTGGCGCAACTCTTGCAGCGAGATAGTGGCTCTCTCCTCAGACAATTGCTTCAAGAACTGCATAAACTCGGCATTGTGCTTCAAAAGCTCGACTTCGACCGCGAAGTCATCTACTTGCGACAAAGCGAATACCGATCCGTCGGCTCGGCGCAAAACCACCAGCCCTTCCTTTGCCAAGCCCATAACCTCATCGAGCGTGGGATGAGCTTGTGCCAATTCGACGACCTTCATAGCTGTACCTCCTTGCCGCCGATGTAGAGCGTGTTGTGCTCCTTGTGCCCGACGGCCTTGATCTTTACCACGTCGCACTCTCCACCTGCAACGACATCGTAAAACACGCGGAATTTTTCCACCCGCAACTCCCAATCCGACAATTCATTCTCCCCTAGCCTTTTCCGGTTTCGCGTTTCGGCCGTCGGCTGGTGCTGTAGTTGCCCCGCGATACCGTCCAAAATGATCTGCTGGTCGAACTTCCTGTAGGACCGGACGTGATCAGCGGCAGTTTGCGTGAACTCGATCTCAAACGCCATATTCTCGGCTCGGCGAAAAAGTGAATCATTTTCAGCTTAGGCGTTCGCTGAAATTAGAGCAACGGCATATCGCTGCCCAGGACCGTCCAGGGCGTTGCGAGGCGCTTGGCTAAAAAGTGCCTGATTTTCACATTGCCGCTGATTTCCTTGTTGTCTTAGGCCGACTTCTTCAGATATAGTAGTGTGGGCAATTAGTCCGGGGACGAAACAAATTCATCCGTCGAGGCGTGCCCTATTTGGGACCCTTTTCCCACGGAGATGCCGTCATGGCCAACGCGAGTCTTTCTCCCCTGTACCGGCAACTGGCCCGCGTGCACCGGCGCTTGTTGCTGCAAAGCCTGGTCAATACGCTGATCTGGTTTTGGGCGGGAGCTATCCTGCTGACCGCGGCGTGGTTCCTGATCCAGCCGTTGCTGCTGGAGCAGCCGCCGGTCTGGCTGCGCTGGGTGGTCGCGGGCAGCGCGCTGGGGCTGGCAACCGTGGTAGCTGTGGTGGTCGGCGCTTTGCGCGCGCCGTCGCGGCTGGCCGCGGCCCTGTCCCTCGATTCTGAATTCGGGCTGAAAGAACGCGTCACGACTTCGCTCACGCTGACCCGCGAGCTCGAAGGCACCCCCGCCGGGCAGGCCTTGCTGGCGGATGTCAATCAGCAGATCCACGGACTGGACGTCGGTTCGCGCTTCCCGGTGAAGCTGTCCTGGAGCGCCGCCCTGGTGCCCACGGGCGCGGCCATCCTGGCCTTGATCGCCCTGTTCTATCAACCGACCAGGAGCCAGGTGAACGCCAGCACCCGCAACGAGGCCAAGGAGTCGCCGGCCAATCTCGCCGACATCGACCAGAAGATGAAGGAGCTTAACAAGAAACCGCGCGAGAAGCCGAAAATCGAAACACTGAGGACGGAAGACCTGGAGCGCCTGGAGGCGGAGCTGGAAAAGATCGCCAACAAGCCGCGCGACAGCAAGGAAGACATCCGCGAGCGCGTCAAGGAGATGACGGCCCTCGAAGACGAGATGAAAAACATGGAGCGCGAGCTCGCCGACAAGTCGCGCAGCCTGCACGAGAAAATGAAGCAGCTCGATCGCATGGCCCAGAAGGACCAGCAAGATGGCCCCGCCAAGGACTTGCAAAAGGCCCTGGCCGAGGGCAAGTTCGACAAGGCGCGCGAGGAGCTGGAACGCATCAGCAAGCGCATCAAGAACAACGAGATGTCCGCCAAGGAAAAAGATCAGCTGCAAAAGCAACTGGAAAAAATGCAGCAAAAACTCGAACGCCTGGCGCAGCAGAAGGACAAGGAGGAAGCGCTCCGCAAAAAGAACCTGGATCCCGAAACGCTGCAGCGCGAGCTGGCCGAGATGAAGAAGGAAAACCAGAAGCTCAAGGAGCTTCAGGATCTGAGCAAGGAGCTGGGCAAATGCAAGGAAGCCCTGCAAAAAGGCGACAACCAGATGGCCATGGACAGCCTGAACAAAGCCGGCGAGAAGATGAAGGAAATGGAAGGCAACGACCAGGACCTCGACGACCTGCGCGATCAGCTCAAACGCCTGCGCGACGCCAACAGCTCCTGCTGCGACGGCGTGGGCGAACAAAAACAGGACGAGGTTCAGGAACAAGACATGCTCGAGGATCTGGAAGACCCGGGTCCCGGCGGCGTGGGCGCCGGCAAGCGGCCGCTGGGCAAGGACAAGCCGTTCAAGTCCTTCGATTCGAAGGTCAAGGCCGAATTTGATGCCAAGGGCAAAAAGATTTTCGACGGCTACGCTCCGGGCGAAGGCTTCCGCAAGAAGACCGGCGCGGAAATCGCCGGCGAGATCAAGCAGGCCAGCCAGGAGGCGCCAGAGGCCATCGAGCAGCAGCGCGTTCCCAAGGCGGCGCGCGAGATGATGAAGAGCTATTACGAGAAAATGGGCCAGCATGCCGACAAGGAGCTGAAGGCGCAGCCGAAAAAGTAGCCATCAACAAACTGCTATAAAACTGCAAAAAGGGAGCGGCCGCGTGCCGGTCCCCTTTTTTTTGGGTCATTAGTCATTGGTCATTCGCGAAGCGAATGACCAATGACTAATGACCAATGACGGGTTGGTTTTTTGTGCGGCGTGAACCGCGAAAAAAAATCGCGCCCCAAGTCGCGCGCTTCTCTCCTTGCCCATTTGCATTTCATTTTCGATGACCTAGGGTTAGTTTGTCCTCAACTACTGGGGAGAAGGTGAGGACATGTGGGCCGTCCGGCAAAGAGGGGATTGCGGACGGCCTTTTTTTCGTCTTGGCTGAATTGTTCGCGTTCGCCGCCATCCGAATCAAAGTTTTGTTGCAGTCTTAGTATTCCATTGACCCAATTCCTGCCGCGTTGCCGCTCGGTACGCGAAAACCGAGAATATCTAAAGAGCCCACCTCATTGGACGAGCTTGATCCCTGGGAGGCACGAGCATCATGGCCAATTCCTTTGGCTGTCAGGCGGCGTTCCGCGTCGGCGACCGGGACTTTGACATTTTTCGGTTGGACAAGATTGGCAAATCCTTCACTCAGGCCGGCCGCCTTCCCTTCAGCCTTAAGATCCTGCTTGAGAATTTGCTCCGCACAGAAGACGGCCGTGCCGTCCGCGCCGAAGACATCGAGGCCCTGGCCACGTGGGACGCCCGGGCCGAGCCAAGCCGTGAGATTGCCTTTACACCCAGCCGGGTGCTGCTCCAGGACTTCACGGGCGTTCCGGCCGTGGTCGATCTGGCCGCCATGCGCGATGCCATGCAACGCTTGGGCGGCGACCCGAAACGCATCAATCCCTTGCAGCCGGTCGAACTGGTGATCGATCACTCCGTCCAGGTCGATGAATTCGGCACCGAGTTGGCTTTTCGCACCAACGCCGAGATGGAATTCGCGCGCAATCGTGAACGATACCTGTTTTTACGCTGGGGCCAAAAGGGCTTCCGGAACTTCAAGGTGGTGCCGCCCGACACAGGCATCGTGCATCAGGTCAATCTCGAATACCTGGCCCGCGTGGTCTTTACCGACGAATCGGCCAAGCCCCGGCCGCTGGCCTATCCGGATACGCTGGTCGGCACCGATTCGCACACGACCATGATCAATGGCCTCGGCGTACTCGGCTGGGGCGTGGGCGGCATTGAGGCAGAAGCCGCCATGCTGGGCCAGCCGATGTCGATGCTCATCCCGCAGGTCGTGGGCTTCAAGCTGACGGGCCGCCTCCCCGAGGGCGCCACCGCCACGGACCTGGTTCTCACAGTCACGGAAATGCTTCGCAAAAAGGGCGTCGTCGGCAAGTTCGTCGAGTTCTACGGAGACGGGCTCGCTTCCCTGTCGCTGGCCGATCGGGCCACGATCGCGAACATGGCGCCGGAGTACGGCGCCACCTGCGGCATCTTCCCGGTAGACGCCGAGACGCTGCGTTACCTGCGCTTCAGCGGCCGGCCCGACGCGCTCGTGCGCCTCGTGGAAGCCTACTGCAAGGAGCAAGGCCTCTTCCATACGGCGAGCACGCCAGAGGCGTGTTACTCCGACGGTCTGGAGCTGAACCTGCACTCGGTCGAGCCGAGCCTGGCCGGGCCGACGCGGCCGCAGGACCGCGTGCAGCTTCGCCAGAGCAAGAAAAGCTTCGCCGATGCCTTGCAGGTCATGCTCAGCAAGAGCAAGAAAGCCGCCGCGGCTCCCAAGCCATCGTCGATCAAGGTGCAGTCGAACGGGACCTCTTACGAGCTTCATCATGGCTCGGTGGTGATCGCCGCCATCACCAGTTGCACGAATACGTCGAACCCGTCCGTGATGATGGCGGCCGGCCTGGTCGCCAGGAAGGCGGTGGAGCGCGGTCTGCAGACGATGCCCTGGGTCAAAACCAGCCTGGCGCCGGGATCGAAGGTCGTCACCGATTACCTGGTCGAGGCCGGCCTGATGCGTTACCTGGAGATGCTGCGCTTCAACCTGGTGGGCTATGGCTGCACGACCTGCATCGGCAACAGCGGCCCGCTGCCGCCGCCGATTTCCAGGGCCATCGAGGAGGGCGATCTCGTGGCCGTGGCCGTGCTGAGCGGCAACCGCAATTTCGAGGGCCGCGTGCATGCCGAGGTGCGCGGCAACTACCTGGCCTCGCCGCCCCTGGTCGTCGCTTACGCGCTGGCCGGCCGCATGGATATCGACCTCTACCACGAGCCGCTCGGCCAGGGCTCGGACGGCAAACCGGTTTACCTGCGCGACCTCTGGCCGAGCCAGCAGGAAGTCCAAAACGCCGTGGAGCGCTGCATCAAGTCCACCATGTTTCAAAGAGTCTACAGCGAAGTGTTCCAGGGGGACGAGCGCTGGAATTCGCTCGCCGTGCCGGAGGGCGATCTCTATCAATGGGATCCCGCTTCCACCTACGTCAAGCATCCGCCCTATTTCGAGGGCATGCGCGTGCAGCCCGCTCCGGTGCGGGAAATCCACGGCGCCCGCGTGCTGGCCCTGCTCGGCGACAGCATCACCACCGACCATATTTCGCCCGCCGGCTCGATCAAGCTGCAGAGCCCGGCGGGAAAGTATCTCCTCGAGCACGGCGTAGCGCAGAAGGATTTCAATTCCTATGGCTCGCGCCGCGGCAACCACGAGGTCATGGTGCGCGGCACCTTTGCCAACGTCCGCCTCCGCAACCTGCTCGCCCCCGGCACCGAGGGCGGCGTCACGCGCCATCTCCCCGACGGCGCAGCCATGTCCATCTACGATGCCGCCATGCAGTATCAAAAGGAGAAGACGTCCCTCCTGATCCTGGCCGGCAAGGAGTACGGCTCCGGCTCCTCGCGCGACTGGGCCGCCAAGGGCCCGCACCTGCTTGGCGTCCAGGCCGTGATCGCCGAGAGTTATGAACGCATTCATCGCAGCAACCTGGTCGGCATGGGCGTGCTGCCCTTGCAGTTCCTGGCCGGTCAGAACGTGAAGTCCCTGGGATTGACGGGCGAAGAGACCTACGACATCGATGGCCTGGCCGCGGCCATCGAGAGCGGCCTGGCCCATGGCCGGCAGATCAAGGTAAAGGCACGCGCCGCGGCCGGCGGCATCCGGGAATTCCAGGCCACCATACGCATCGACACGCCCCAGGAGGTGCTGTACTACAAGCACGGTGGAATTTTGCAGTATGTTTTAAGGCAATTGCTGGCGGCCCGGTGAAAGAAATGAGTTTGCCAGTTTGCCAACTGAGTTTGCCACCGTTGGCAAACTCAGATTCTTGTCCAAAGTCCTCGGAGCCAATAACTTAAGGCGAGAAAAAAATCGAGTTTGCCAGTTTGCCACGCTTTTTGAGCCGGGGGGTCGGCCCTTGCTTTCTCGGCTGCTAAGTTAGTTTGTGGCAAAACGAGCGCAGTATCCGGACGTTTGGGAACTTGCTCGTCTGCTTCCACGATCTTCCAACAATCAGTCAAAATCTTCCAAAATCTTCCAAGTCCGCCCGCCAATGCACCTGGCAGCCTATGGCGGTCTTGGAGAAACTTTCGAAATCCCTTCGGAAATCAACTAAATGGGTTGACGGTTCGCAGTGTGCCAATTGTACGCCCGGGCGTCGGCCAATCCGCTGTGCCAGTCCAGCCTTAGACTTGAGCGGCAAGTCCTTGAACGTAATAAAGCGTTCCTTGATCGAAGAATAACATCATGGGCTCTTGGCTCGCTCCAGCAGGATTTCCGCCTGCGCCCGGTAGAACTTGGATTGATTGAGTTCCTGGAGGGTAGCGACACCGTTATCGACCTTGAGTCGAGTTATTTTTTCCACATCCTGCACTAGCCTGAGATGATTATTCAGGCTGACGAGCTGATCGGTCGTCTTGGCACTCAATTCGCGCTCCGCTTCGAGTAGCCTGAGCGACGCGCCGAGTAAGATGTCAAGCGACTCTTTGCCACTGATGTACCGTTTCCAGCGCTCTGTGATCTCAGTCTCCGCAGCTTCGTACCGCTCCGTCAGGAGAGCTTTCATTCGGTCGCTGAGGCCGCTGGTCTGGAGGAGAGCGATGGCCTTGTCCCGCCCAAGGACGACGAGCTTGTACTCCTCAGGAGGTGGTTCGGCCGGCAGGGCGGCTTCTGCCTGTTTCACCTGTTTCACCTGTGCTTCCTTTCCCGCGCGCTGCGCAAAACTGAGCGCTCCACCGCTCAGGATCGCGCCAGCCGCCAGGCAAACGACAGTGATTTTCACTTTGTGCATAAACATGGCTTGAGTCACTCCTTCCATCAGGGCAAGTGCTGACGGAGATAAGGTTCCCGAGTTAACGGCACTGGCCTCCAGGAACAACATTGCTTGCTGTGCGGTGCGAGCCATCAAGTCCGCCGAGGTGCAGGCGGGCAGCTTGTCCTGCAGAGCATTGCCCAGGAGCCCAGCGCCGAGTGTGATGCCGCGTTTGATGAGCCTCTCTCGCAAGCGTTCCTTGGCCCGTGCCAGCCGGGGCCGGCTACGCTGCCGGCGGGCCAGCCGAGTTGCCGGGCCGCTTCCGTTACGGTTTTGCCCTCCAGATAGCACAGCAAGATCGGCTGGCGATACCGGAGGGGAAGGCGATTAATTTCTTCGTCGAGCACCGGCCGCAGATCGCGCCAGGCCACATCATCGCCCGTTTCCGGAGCAGAAACATCCGGAAGCGGCTGCTCGCGCAGGCGCCGCCGCGCTGCCAGGCTGCGCGCCTTTAGCGAGGTGCGGTAGGCAACGCCATAGAGCCAGTTGCCGAGCAGGTTCTGCCGGCGCAACGAGTGCGCCTTCTGCAGGAACACGAGAAACGTAACCTGAAACGCATCATCCACCGCATGCGGATCATCGAGCATCCGCCGGCACACGCCCAGCACCATCGGCCCATGCCGCTGCAACAGCGTCTCGAAGGCGGCTTCGTCCCGCCTGGCAACGAATCGTTCCAACAGCGCACCATCGCCCAGTGCCGCTTCCTCAGGCGCAGGCGCGATCTTGCGAATGTAGCGCAGAACACCTTCTATGGCCCGATAACGCATTGGCTCATCTTTCTCCGGCAATGTCGTCCCATCTAATACTGCCAGAAAGGGCCTGGCCGTGTACAGTTTCCTTCGGGCAAGAAAAAAAGATCGAAAAAGTTGGCAGAATCGAATGGCACGCTGTTCCTAAAATCCCTGCTCTCTTTTCGTGAGAAATACTGGCTGACCTTCGCAGGGCTGTGATACGATGCACCCATCGCTGGACAGGGTGGGACAATCATGCGAGCACGTAGCCGATCGATGAAGTCAGCCGGCCGAACATCCCCTCAGCCTCGACCGAAGAACGGCCAAGCAAAAAACGGTTTGAGGAGAAGGGCGTCGCCGGTACTGCATGCCAGGTCTTACCAAGCGTTTCTCCAGGATCTTCCAAAGCTCCTCAAGGAGCATGCTGACCGCTGGGTCGCCTACGCGGGGGACAAACGGATCAGCATTGCCGATTCGCAAACAGAGCTAATTCAACGGGGTCTCGCCCAGGGATTGACGCCTCAAGAATTCCTTGTCCTCGGGATAGAGCCTGAAATAGAAGAAGTTGTCCTCAGCCCGCACACGGTCCGTTAGGGCGCCCTTAATGCCGCGCCGCTCGATCTGCCGATGTTGATTATTGATCGTTATCCTTTTCATTGCTGGACGGACAACACGCGGGCAAATCCGGTGACCTATTGGTCGGCACGCCTGCCGGTTTATCTCTGCGATCCTGGCATGTCTGCCCCTGCTGGCGATGCAGCGAAGCAGGAGTGGACTTTGGACACAGGAAATACAGCTGAGGCATTCGCGTGGCGCGATCATCTAAGACAGGCGGGACTTGTCCTAGCCAAGGATCCATGGCTTCTTCCCCATAAGGTATCTGTCTCGTCGGCAATAAGCGGCAAAAGGAAAGAAGCTGCCCGGGTCAGGCAAGCCAATATCTGGCTGGTGAGCAATGTCCCAGGCATTGCGCACAGACTGTGGCGGATTGAACTCGCGCGGGGCATTATCTTTCGCGATGTAGCCGCTCGTCCGGACCCGGAACTGCACAGGCCCCTAATCGGTTTTAAGGCTCTTCTCAAAGCCCGGTTGAGAGTCGAGTTGGATTTTGTGGGGAAGACGGTTTCGGTCTGGGCTCCGGAT
This sequence comes from Gemmataceae bacterium, assembly GCA_035939715.1. GTDB lineage: Bacteria > Planctomycetota > Planctomycetia > Gemmatales > Gemmataceae > DASZFN01. The sequence continues at coordinate 12,962 of DASZFN010001209.1, forward strand.
TCAGCGGGGCCGGGACTTGTGTAGTTTGCAAGCCTTGCAGCGTGCTTCACCCCGAGGATGCTCGGCCAGACGCTTGAGCGAAGACCGCCGACATTGCCGGCTCCAACTCTTCACGATGCTTGCGGAAGACCAACTCGGTAAAGCATCGATCTTCGTAACTTGGACCGAAGCCGGTAACGGCCAGCGGAGCAATTTCGCTTACCGAGCGAAGGATGCTTTCAGGTGTAGCCGGGGAGAGCACCGGCTCGGCCTGGCGTAAGGCCTCGGTGAGACGGCTTTGCCAGGCAAGGTGCGGGGCAGTGGCTGGGGAGAGGGCTGCGTCGCGGTACGCTTCACAGATTAGCCATTCACTCCCGCGCATCTGATCCAGGTGATTTACGACGATACCGTCCAGCGTGCCTGCCACGGCGGCTGCGTAGCGGAGCAGCGGCAGGTCCAGCCAACCACAGCGCAGGCTGCCCTGCCAGGGGTTCCAGGGGTTGCCGGCATCTTGCAGGCGTGCGGTCAGCTCGCGGTTAAAGGTGGGGAGTGGTCCTTCGCCGTGCCGGGTGGTGTAGGCCCGGGTGATGCCGAGCACCGCGACAGCCTCGACGCCCAGCGCGTGGATCAACTCCCAGGCGTGATGGGGAGTGACCGTGTTCCAGGTGGTGTGGGGATGGAAACCCCGGTACTCGTCGAGCAGGATGCCCTGGGCGCCTTCGAAGATGGCCGTCTGAAATTCTGGGAGAGCGGCGTCAACGGTCACTTCGGGCGGGAGCGCCTCGTGCAAATCGCAGGCGATGGCCTCGGTGTTCAGGTCCCAGATGCCGAATTCTTGCAGGGCGTCGTCGCTGATCCGGTCGATGAAGTCTTGCAGCTCCAGGAGGATTCGCTGGCGTTGGAGTTCGAGCTTGTGCCGGAGGACGTCTGGCTGCCGCAGGTCTGCGGCGAACACCGCGTCCGCGCCGTTCTTGAGCCAGTAGGAGCGTGCCTCGCCGATCCCCTGGCCGCAGGAGCCGTGTTTCGCTGCCCCGCGGGATAACTCCCGAAGCTGGTTCAGGATCTTGAGCCACGGCGTCGTCACCAGGCATTGCGAGTGGATAGTCAGCCGACGGGCAGGATCGTGCACGCCCAGGTCGCTGAGGTGCTCGGCCTCCCGGGCCATGGCCAGCGGGTCGATGATCACATGGGGCCCGAGGTAGGTGCGCGGTCGGGCCGGTTGTGGCGGCAAGTTTCCGACTTGCCGTTGTTTTTGCGGGCAAGTTGGAAACTTGCCGCCATAATTGTCGGCGGCCAGAGTCCCGGCCCCGAACTGGGAGAAGGTGTGCCGCCGGCCATCCGGCAATTGCACGTTGTGCCCGGCCTGGCTCCCGCCGCAATAGCGAACCACAAGGTCGGCTTCATACTTCCGTGTCAGATAGTCGACCGTAGCTCCCTTGCCCTCGTCTCCGAACCCCAGGCCCACGGTGATGATGGCTCGTTTCATGACAGCTCCAGTCGGTAGTCCATAGTCCATAGTCAGTAGTAAAACGTGCGGACTACGGACTATTGACTACGGACTATGGACTACTCACGATTGTGTGCCGACGCTCTCCAGCGCCTGGCTGACAGCGCGGGCGACGCTGGTGGAAGCGCCTGCCTCCTGGAGGTCGTCGCCGAGGTTTTTCAGGTCGGCTTTGCCTTCGGCGAGGCCGATGGTCGAGGCGATCAGCTCACAGATGCCGGCGGGATCCTCCAGGCGCAGGACGTTCTGGCCCAGCAGCTCTACCCAGCGGCGTTGCACTTGCTCATTGTTCCAGTGGTTCGTCATCCGGGGCAGCACATAGTAGACGTCATAGGTTCGTTCCAGCTCGGCGATCACTTCCTCGACCGGAAGATCCTTTTGCATGCCATCGCCGAGGTGCAGAGAGACCTCCTGCCGCTTTACGCGCGGGTACGGGATTTCGTCGCCAATCACGAACAGGTAGCCGCGCTGGCCGCGTTTCTCATAACAGTCGAAGGCGGTGTGCCGGGCCATGAAGTACATGGCCAGCTCGTAGGACTCGGTGATGTGGCCGCCGCCGCCGCCCTCCAGGAAGAGCCTGCCAAGGTCCTCTTCGATTTCGATGCCGGACTCGAACTGGCCGACCTGGAGCGGCGCCGAGTCGCAGGTGGCGTCGCCGATGGCGCCGATCAGGATTTGCGGATGCTCCAGGTAGCCCTTGCGGATGAGCAATCCCATCAGCTTCGGCAGGTTGGCCTGCAAGATGCGCGGTACCTCCTGCATGCTCCCGGTCACGTCGAAGAGCACACCGACCGCGTGGCTGCGGGGGTGGGCGTCGCTGTCGCGAGACTCCCGAAGTTTTACGCCCTTGGGGTTCATCTTCGGGTGGACGGCGCGGTCGGCCGAGCCGCTGCGGATGGCGTGGTCATGCTCAAAGGCGTCCGTGCCGGTGCGGGCCCGGAGTTTCGCTCGGTCATGATAGTGTTCGTCGGACCAACGTGTGGTGCCCATCGTTTGCCTCCTCAGGTGAGAGTAAGTTCGTGAAATTGGGGAGAGCCGTACAGCCGTTGCAGCAGTTCGGCAAAATCCTCCAGGAGCGCCCAGGCGTCGTCCGGGCGCATGCGGGCGCTTTCCAGAAGGCAGCTGGCGATGAACTGCCGCATCGGCTGCGGAACGGCGTCTGGCATCCAGTTCGTCACTGGATCTCCGCCGGCCAGATAAACCAGGCAGCGCGCGGCCAGGAACAGGTCCGTCGCCGGACCGGCGGGCTGCTTTCGTAACACCTCGGGCGGATACCAATCCCGGTACCGCGTGGAAATAGTCCTGATCGCGCGGCCCTTTACGACGCTCTGGCCCCAGCCGACAAGCCGCAGCCCGTGGCTGGGGGCCTCGACCATCACGTGACAGGGCAGAACCGCCCCGTGGATGATGCCCTGGCGATGGCAGAAGCCCAGCACGGTCAGCAGTCGATTGAAGATCCAGGCCAGGTGCCTGCCGTCGAGGGCGGGATGTTGCTCATGGCCCTGCTCCAGGGTATGGAAGCCAGGTTCGGACTGGAAGACATTGACATGCCTGCGGATTTCGCGCGCCAGGAAAGATTCAATCAAGTCGGGCAGATACTTGCGGTAGGTGGTAGCGCCCGCGGCAGCGAGTAGCTTCGCAAGAGTCTTCCGTTCAATGTCCAGGCAGACGTTTCCCTCAGGAACACTGGACACTTTCAAAATGTAGGCCCCCTCCACCTCAGCCATCGGATCGCTCTCGACCGACCCGAGGTAGATGTCGGCCACGTCGCCAACGGCCAGGAGCCGCTGTAGTGCATAGACGTGACTGTGCCCTCGGACGCTGAGAAGGGACTCGTCGCGCTGCCCGGGCCAGTAGCCGTCGCAAAGCCAGGACAGCAACGAGCTGAACGCGTTCATGAAATGCCTCAGATCTCGAAATTGAAGCCTCGTTTCTGCAGTTGCTGATACTTCTTCCGATCGAAGCGATACAGCCGCGCGGCCCGGTGGGCCACGTCCTTCTCCACCTCGTCTAGGGCGACGATGAAGTCCATGCTCAGGATCTTCTTGCGAAAATTGCGCTTGTCGAGCGGCGTCTCCAGGATCGTTTCGTAGAGCCGCTGCAGTTGCGAGAGCGTGAACTCGGGCGGCAGCAGCTCGAAGCCGATGGGCTGGTAACGCACCTTGTTCTTGAGACGCTCCAGGGCCAGGGCCAGGATGCGCTCGTGGTCAAACGCCAGGCTCCGCGCCTCGGACACGGCAAACCAGGCCGCGTCGCAGGCGTCGGTGGCCGCATGGATGCGATGGTCGCTGAGCTTGACCAGGGCGTAATAGGCAACGGTCACCACGCGCTCGCGCGGATCACGGTCGACGGCGCCGAACGTGTAGAGCTGTTCGAGGAAGAGCTGGGAAACCCCGGTCTCCTCGCGCAGTTCGCGGCGGACGGCGTCTTCGAGCGATTCCTGGACGCGCACAAAACCGCCGGGCAGGGCCCATTTCCCCTTGAAGGGCTCCAGGTCGCGGCGGATGAGCAGCACCTTGAGGTCCTCGTCGTCGAGGCCAAAGACGACCGCGTCAACGGTGAGCGCCGGACGGGCATATTCATAGGCGAAGGCCATGTCGTCTCCTTAGTGTCTCAGTTACACTAATATTAGTGTAGTTAGAACACTAAGTCAAGGCCATCCATGATTCGGCGAAAAGAAATGCGCTTGCCGGCTGGGGTAGCACCGCGGTGACAATTTCATTGGAGATGAATGTGCTGATTAGCGGAGAGGCTGCAGTATTCAGATTTGCTTAGAACTTGTCCCACGAATGAGACAGGACAGGACAGTCCGGTCAACTCCTGCCACGCGGGTTGCGCTTTCGAGAGGGGCGCTTGGATTGTAGCTTCTTCAGGTACGTAGCGATTTCTTCGGCAGATAGACCCGCCAGGCGCTGTTCGGGCGTCAGACCTCGGAGAACTTCATGCTGTTGCTCAGACGCCAGGCTCTGGAGAACCTCACGCTGTTCCTCAGCCGTCAGCTCTTTAAAGTACTCCTTGGCCGTGTCGCGCCGGTAGTCGGCCATCGTGTAGGACATGGCTATTCCTTCCCCTTGATAGTTCCCCAGCAGGCGTCCCACCAGCGAACTCGTGTCGTGCGAGCGCTGCTCGTAGTGGCCGGCCCCGTAGCCAACGGTTCCCGCCGAGGCACTGAACAGGTGCAAGAGCGCGTTGTGCGGCTCACGAGACACCTGACCGGCCACAATGATGCGAATTTCATCGGTGCCGCGCTCGCATACATACACGCCCTGGTGCACCGGCTCCAGGGTCACATGGTTGGCCAGGTTGTGCGGATAACGGCTACATACAGCATATAGCTGGAAATCTGCTTCGGGCAACAGCGGTTCATCCCGTGCGCTGCACTGTTTGCGGTAGTTGACGTAATGTCCGGTCAGCTCTTTCAAGGCCCAGTCATCAAGCGCGTCGTGGTGAGATTTGAACGTAATCAAGTTGTGCGCCGCCAGATTGTCCAGGCCATCGGGCAGCCGGCCAACGAACGGCCCGGGGCCGCGACGCAACACCACGACATCGAGGAGCTGCTTTTTCAGAGCCAGGTCTTTCTCCAGCTCCACGATAAAGGGCGAGTCGGTGAAGAAGTCGGTCAGGATCAGGCCAAAGAGCCTATGCCAATCCATGAAATCGCCTCAGCGAATGCCGGGAATCGTGTTGATCCCTATCCTACTGAAGCACCAGCGAGTCTGCTTGCCGGGACGTGGGTGTAAGACCTTTACATAATTAGAACACTAGTTATCATCTGCGCCCTCTGTCTTGTTCGCGGAGGTAACTATGCAGGCAAGGAAGTTCAAAACTAGCATCAGCATCTGCTGTCTCGTGCTGGCGTGCGTTTGGTTCAATGCCAGGTTACGGAAAGTAGAGCACAAGGCACCACGAACGAATCCTTTTCCTGGAATGGAGTTTGCGAGCGTCACCGAGTCCCAGATGCCAGGTATTTCCGTTGTCTTTGAAGAACCCGGTTTTCTCAAATTAAAGGCTACACAATTGGCCGAAGATAACTTTCCCGGATTAGACTTGGAGCTCGAAAAACTGCGAACAGTCGTGCCGCTTGCTGAATTGCAGCAGAAATCAAGGCCTTCGGGAGGCGGTTTGATTGATTTCGACTTTCTTCATGGCCCATGAGGCTGCCCCCTACCCGGCTAGTCCCACTTCCTCATCTCTTCAAGCATTCGCAGCACATCATTCCGCCGTTGCTCGAAGACCGCGAACAGGGCAATGATCCCTGCACCAAGCACGATGCCGGACACCCACCAGAGCCACATCTGGCCCTGGCCGACGGCGGCATACCAGATCATGCTGAAAATGACCACGAACAGAAACGTCACGCCAAGGTACAAGAAGGCGCGCACGCGCAGCATGATGCCGGCCAGGACGCCGACGATAGACAGAATCGCCAGCACCAGCGGCCAGATCACGGAGTTGCCCAGGCCAATGATGTACATGTCGGCCGTCGAGGAGACATACAGAATGAGCAGCGCCAGATAGCGCAAGGCGCCGCTCTGCTGCTCGCTCAGCCTGTCCCGGTTGAGGTGCTCGGATACCAGCATGATCAGCGCCAGCGGAATGAGCCACATTTGCGGGTGCGTCAGGAATTGCAGATGCGTGTAGAAGAGGAACGCCCACAGTCCGGCGTTAGCAGCCAGTGCCGCGAACAGGGCATAACGAGAGGACCGCCGGTTCAGAGCGACCACCGTGTACAGTGCACCGACGAGAAACCATAGGATCGCGTACTTGCCGTACGGGTCAGGATCGGCCAATTGTTCTTGCCTTGCCTGCGCCAGGGGAATGACCCAGAACGTGAGCACGGGCAATAAAGGCAGAAATACGCCCGTCCGCTGGAGCGGTTCGGCGAGCACGCGCAGGCCGCGCCGGCTGAAGAACTCGCTCAGGCCGACGCCGAGGAAAGCGAGGGCCATGATCAGGAAATTCCAGTAACGCACGACGATGCCCAGTTGAAAAATCTCCGGCACCGTGAGGCGCAAGTGCACGCCCATGAGGAGCAGCAGGACTTCGCCGCCATAAACGTAAAGCACTCTCTTCTGTTCCGACAGTCCCAGCGGATCCTTGCGCGGAACCACGGCAAAGCAGATGCCCGCCGTGATCAGCCCTACCAGCGCCGCGGCCACAGCCGCAATGGCCCAAACGGCCATGTCAGTGCGCCGCGTGTCCGGATCGTAGAACCATGCTTCCTGTCCCAGCACCACGAGGAGCACTGCGGACGCCAGAACGCCGAGTAGCGCCCCCATGCGGCGGCTACTCTCAGCCCACGCGGGTGGGAATACCGTCAGCCGTGGCAGTCCTGTGCCGTATAGAAGAGTCAGCATAGCCGAGGCGGTCATGAGGATCGTGTTGCGCTGCAGCCAAGCCGTGTAATCTGCCGGGTTGATCACGGTGACCCAGCCGAGTTCGGTCAGCAACAGCAGGCCTAAAAGGAAGGGCACGGCACGCAGGTCCTTGCCCCAGAAAGTGGGCACGGCCTGGGCCAACAGAATCGCCGCCGGCAGCAGCAGCGCGACCGCGAGCGGCGCTGCCGCACGCTCGACAAGGCTACTGACAAGGCGCTCCCCGACCGGCTCATGTAAGACATCAAGCAACTGCGGCACGGCCAGGATCAAGCTCAAGATTGCCACGATGATGGTCAAAAATATCTGCGTGGGGATGATCCAGGCTTCGGGTTCACGCTCGGGCCAAGGCGGGAGCCGGAATTCGCGGCCGACCTGTCTTAACGATGGTGCTGCCCATACCAGGCCGTTCACCAGCAGCACGAAAGCCGCGAGGGCCAGAACACCGACCCAGCGCACTTCCTGTGGGCGAAGTTGTAGGGTGTGGAATATCAGGCCGATCGTCACCAGACCGGCGACGTAGAGCCCCGCAAGGGAGAACTTCGTTTCCTGGTCCCAAAACAACATTGCCAGAACCCCGGCCACGGTTGCCAAAGCCAGCCACGGAAGCGACAGATTCTCCGCCGGCGCGCCAAAGGCAGCATCGACAACCAAAGCGCAAGGGATCAACAGGGCAAGCAGAACAAGCCCGATGACAATGGCCACGTGCCGATAGCGGGGGAAGCGACTTGTCAAAGCGAGGTCCGGCGCGTAAACGCGAAGGCCCGTTTCCAGTGCGGACCAGAGTCCGGCGGCCAGGGCGAAACAGAGCACTTGCGTATAGCCAAAACTGAACGCGGTCGCTTCTCCCCACACCACCCAAACCATGCCGCCGGCAACATTGATTAAGAGACCCGAGAAGTACACATAAGCTTGCTGTCGTGAGCGCAGCGCCACCGCGGCCGCCAAGGCACTGATAGCAAGCGTCGCGCCGGCAGGCCAATATGGGCGGAACGGGTCCTCCCACGTGCCGCGCAAGGCCATGCCCAGAACCAGCACGCCGATAAGATTCAGCCAGCTCCGATAGTGCCCGGCGGAAAAGCGCAGGAAGCGGGCAATCAGTGGAAACGGTGAAAACGCTTCCGTTTGATCGTCGTGCAGTTTCGCCACATGCTCGGCGGCCAGGATTGCCAGGCCGGTGCCGACCCAGGCCGCCGTCAGGAAGTGGTAAGCCAGCCATTCTCCCATGACATCCAGCCGGCTGGCCGAGCACGCCGCCAGGATGCCAAGCCCCAGGCCAAAGGCGGCAAGCACGTTGCCCCGTTGCCGCGAGGCCGTAAGACCCGCATACCAAAACAGGGCTGCGCCTGTCAGAAAGAAAGCCAGCCAACCCCAAAGCTGGCCTACCGCGAGCAGCTCGTCTGAAAACGCTTCTTGTGGCTGGAGCAGCAATCGGACGAGCGGCCAGCTCAGGAGGATCAGATTGCCGAGCACAGCAATCGACAGCTGGAATGCCGTCAATGCGCGGCCCAGCGCGCCTGCCATCAAATCGTGCACCGCAGTGAGCCAACGCGTCCCTGCAAGCCACAGCAAGGTCCACAGCGCTGCGGTGAGCGAGCCCAATTGCAACAGCCGCACCAGTTCCCCCAGCCCAAACGGTTGCTGGGTCGTCAGGATGCCGAGTGCATACCCGGTGAGCACTGCCGCGTTGGTCACCAGGCCCGCGCAGAAGGCATAACCCGCCGAGCGTTCTCGCAGCGCGTGGCCCGCCATGGCCACGCTGATAAGGATCAGCGGCGCCATCGTGGAGGCAACCCAGCCGATACGCGCGAACACGGATTGCGGCAGCGGCTCGACAAGCGGCTGGCCGCTAAAGCACGTGCCGGCGAATGCCGCGGTCAGTCCCAGGACGGGTAAGACTGTGAGCGCCAGCAATAAGCGCCGCGCCGCTCTGTCAATAGCGATCTCCGGTTGGCTGGTGAAGTGAAACTTCGCTGCAAGCGCCGAGACCGAGTCACGGGCCCAGAGCAATGCAGAACAAGCCAGGAAACAAACGGAGAGCCCCAGTCGCAAGGCCGGCCCAAACGCCCTGTCTGAGTCGAACCACGCCGCGATCAGAACGGGGATCGCGCAGGCGAGGATCAGTAGCCCCAGAACCGCCGAGCCTGGTTGTCGATCCCAAAGCGCGATAACCAGAACGAAAGCGAGGAGCGCCAACAATGCCCAGGCGCCGGGTCCGTAAAGGTAGAGCGGCACAGAGCCCGCCGCCAACCCACCTAGCTCAATCTTCAGCCCCTGGAAGATGCCATGGACTGCCAGCGCCAGTTGTCCCAGGACCACGATCCCCAATACCAGCCGATCGATCGCAGGCCATGGCGGCTCGAGCAGCGTCTGGGCCAGCGCACGCGAGCGCAGAGCGAGACGAATGACGATCCAGAGAAGACTAAGCCCAGCCAGGCCGATGCCGTAGGCTTGCAAGCTGCGCGGATCCAGGTACTGCGCGAGCTGCCGTCCCGCAACCCACGGCTGAAGTTCAAGCCATGCCGTTACGCCGAAAATGACTGTCAGCGTGAGCACGCCCTGGAA
>DASZFN010001210.1:0-2072 GCA_035939715.1 Gemmataceae bacterium
CTTGACGGCTCCTGGCAGCATCATTTCGTCGTCCATGGTGCGAATGTTTTCGAAGCGGAATTGGTCCATGTCTGCCGCGGTGCGGGCCACGGCGTCGCCGCATAACCCCCGGGCGAGCAGCACCCAAGGGCCTGCCTTGCCGAAGCCGACGAGATGTACTTTGGCTTCCTTGTGATCTTTGCGATTGCACGTAAGCGCTACCACCGTCAGGATATCGTGAACCCGGTTCGCCAGGAGTGGACGATTATAGCCGAAGGTAAAGCCGGCATACTGTTTATTTACGGGAGGCCGGTTGACAGCGCGATCTCCGGTCTCAAAAACATCCAGAGCGAGAATGGCTCCCTTTCTGTCAATGATTTGCTGGGCGGCCGGCACGAGTTTGCCATTTTTGAAAAGGCTCGAGCAGCCTTGAGGATGAACCCAGATCACGAAGGCATTAATGTCGTCAGCTTTCGCAAAAGGATTAATGTTTCCAATTACTAGATTCACAGGCACGGCCTCGCCTTTTCCCTTGCGAACGATCGTGCCGGTAAATATCGGGACGCCGGCCAGCTTGGACAGTTTGGTATCCGGCTCAGGGGCCTTGGAATTCGGATCAACGGAAAACTCGATCTGCTCTTTTGCCAGGTTTTGGACCGATGAGTCGTTGACCATGACGCGCAGCGCCGTGCCGACCACGCGCCGGAATTCGACCAGGCTGGCGGCATCCTTTGGCTTGAGAGCCGCGACTTGCATGTCCGACGTGGCCGTCAAATAGCGGCGCAGCCCCGCCGCATCCACCGCATCCGCCGGCATGGGATGCCCTGCGTCGAAGACCGATAGCTCCTTCGGCGGCACCGGCACGAAGGGCCGCTCGACCACGGGCTCGGGCTGGCCCAGCTTGAGGTGCTTGTTGAACCAGTTGTACATCAGCTCGCGGCTGACCTGGTTGTAGTTGTGGCCGAATTGGAGGTATGCCTTGGCCATCACCTTGTCTTCCGCGCCGAGCAGACGGTAGAGCGCTTTCAGCTGTGGCAGCCCCTTGGTTTCGATCTCTTTGGTCCAGTCGTCGGCGCCGCTCATGCCCAGCGGCCGCGGCGCGAACAGGGCCGCCAGCTCGATGTTGCCGGTACCCACCCTTAGATCGCTGCAATTCTCGCAGACGCAGCCACCCTGCATCGCCGTCGACACCATGACCGCGGGAAAGGTAACTGTCGGACGGTCGTCGATGGCGCCCAGGATGAAGGTCTGGGTGCCGCCGCCACTGGCGCCGGTGACGCCGATGCGCTGCGGATCGACCTCCGGCAAGCTCAGGAGAAAATCGAGGGCGCGAATGCTGTTCCAGGTCTGGAGGCCCATGAAGCTTTGCAGCCGCAGCTCGGCCTCGGGATCGAGGAACCCCTTGCGGTGCTCGATCTGCGTGCTGTCGGCGTAGCCAACCATGTCGTAGTGGAAGACCACGCAGCCCATGCGGGCCAGCTGGGCGCAGCGCGCCTGGAGGGGGTACCGTGCCCCCTCGGCTGTCTTCTCGGCCCCCTGCTTGAGCTGGCTCTGGACTTCGTTGGGATTCGCTTCGTAGAAACGGCCGTTTTGCCAGTGGCCGTGCGGGCTCAGGACACCCGGCATCTTGCCGGTCTTCATCCGGGGCCGGTACAGGTTGCCGGTGACATAGTGGCCGGGGTAGCTGGCAAAGAAGACCTTTTCGATCGTATAATCGTCACGCTCGATCGTGCCATGGACGACGGCGTGAAGGGGCGTCCGCGGCGGCAGGGGCCACAGGCCCGTGGCGACGAGCACCTGCTCGCGCAGCTGCCGGCGGCGTTTCTCCCAGGCATCCTTGCTGGTCGGAGGCGTGAAGGGGAAGTAGTCGTCAAGGGTCTTGGGCGCGGCGAGGCGGCTGTCCCGCGGGGCCTTCTCTGGGGCAGAGGACGGTTCCGCGGCTACCAAGACTGGAGCCGCCAGGCCCAATGCGATCAGGAGCAGGGAGAGGAATTGTCTCATGGGGAAGATCCTTGCAGGCTGATGCGTTTGCGAATATCAATGCTTGTCACGCCTAGCTGATTAAGGTACTGGGACGGCGTCGGATCGTCGGG
>DASZFN010001211.1:0-13633 GCA_035939715.1 Gemmataceae bacterium
GATCGAGACGGCGACCGGACGATCGCATTGTCCAAGGCAAGAGACGCCGTCCACCTCCATTTGATCGACACCTTTTTCGCGCGCCAGGGCTTCCAGGTTTTGTCGCAATTCCGCGCCGCCGCGCAGGTGGCAGGCCATATCGCGACAAACCTTGACTTCCACCGTTGCCGGCCGCTTGAGGCGGTAGAGCGGATAATAGCTGGCGACCTCGTGGATACGGTGCAGCGGCTGGTTGATGCGGCGCGACAGCGCCCGCAGCTCCTGCTCCGGCAGGTAGCCGCAGCGCTCCTGAATGTGGTGTAACTCCTGGACGATCATGACAGGTGCATACTCCTTGCCCAGGTACTAAGGGACGTTAGGCTTCAGCTTGCCGGACAGGAAATCCTCGATGCTGCCGGGATGCGGGGCGGCACGGGCCCGGGCGCCGGATGAGGGGGACGCTTCGCCCTCGCCATGGTGATAGCGGTGACACTCCGTGCAATCGAAACGAACGCCGCCGCGAGCTTTGCCGTCAACTGTTTGCGCGGGAGCGTGGCATTTCACGCACTCGGCAATTCCGGGAAGAAGAACGTCCGAGGAGACCGGGGACGAATCGGCCTTGGTATGACAGGCGCGACAATCCACAGCATGATGGGCCGCATGGCTGAACCGGGCACTTCGGAACCATGTCGCCGGCACATTCGTCGGCTTGATCCGCTTGGGCAATGAAGACTGGGGCCGATTCTTCTCGTAAATGTGGCACTCGCCGCAGGTGGTCTTGCCGCGGAACAGGACTTTCTCCGCATCGCCCACAGCGTCGAGGCGCAGGAAGGACTCTGCCTCGTCCGTAGCCTGAGCAACCCTCTTGCGCACTTTTTCCTGTTCTTCTGCGGTCATGGGAGCCTGGCCCGGTAAAGGACGCTTGTTAGCCGGCCGCTGCCGCCAGGGCTCTGTAAACTTCTCCGCGTAAGTGCCCCACAGGAAGCTTCTCACTTCATCAGGCTGCAAACGATGCGGCACAACGACGAGCGCGCCGTTTTGGGCGGGGCCCTTTGGCATCAGTGTCAGCGGGTGGCAAGCGCGGCAATGGTTATCATAATTGATCGGCAACATGGTCGCACCGGAAGACGGTGCAGCCGCGGTTTCAAATCCATTTGCAACTGTTGGTCTAGCGCCTTCCAGTTGATGGCAAGACGCGCAATCCAACTGTATTGCCGCACTCATGTCCGCCGCCCCCTGCTGCCGCGCATAGTGCTGCCGTTCTGCTTCGTCGCTAATGTCCGATAGTTTCATCTTTTTGCCACCGGGTGTTCGCACCAGGCCGGCGGTCAAATGAAGCGCGTGATTGAACTTCAGGTTCCCAGGATCTTTGTTTTCCCGGACACTGCGGAACTCCGGATGATGATCCAGATTGCCGTCAAAAACGGTAATGGAATCCTGGTACGCCGTCGTGCCGGTCATATGTCCGGCCAGATTGCTGTGGCAGTCCGTACAGTCAGCATCTGCCAATCGGACCAAAGACGCATCGCGGCCCCGGTGATCGCGGTGACAGGTCGCGCACGTAGGGGTATCAGCTTTATTTTGCTTTGCATGATGGACGGGACCGGCATGGCAAGCCGTGCATTTTTGGTTGCTGGCGTGCGGATCGCCGACAAATCCATGCGTCACGTTTTCACTGCTGAGCGGCTGATAAGAAGTGTGGCAGACTTCGCACTTGTCTTCCCAGGCCGCATGCACCGCCGCCACGGGGCCGCGTGAATAGAGCGCCTGTGCCTGCTTGCTGTAGACCAGTCCGCCGACCAACCACAGCAGCGCCGGTATCAGGGCTGTCAGCGTCAGCCATAATTTCACACGCAGCAGCCGGTCGGGATGCTTGTAGTAATCCAGCTGGATCCTTGAGGCTCGTTCCTTGCCGGTTTCTCGTGGTGGCATGATCGTCCCAGGTTACCAATACTTTAGCGCCACGACAATGTGCAGGGCCATGAGCACCACCAGGGCCACAGATAACGGCAAGTGCACCCAGAGCCAGCTATGCAGCCAGAATTGCAGGCGCTGTTGCAGGTCAAATTCGCGGCGTTGCTGGCACAGGTCCTCCAGGAAATGGACGGCGTCGTGCGCTTCCGGGGCGAGCCGTGTCCGCAGTTCCTGGAACATTACCGTGGAACGGCTTTGCAAGTGCAGCGGCGAGCCCGCCCCCGACGCGGCGCTTAGATATGGCTCGAGGGTTTGTTGAAAGAAGCAGCGCAGCGGCTCGGAGCCCGGCACGGGATTGCCCAGGGAGCGCGTCTGCACGACGCGCCCCGCGACCTGGCCGGCCGTGCGCACCGCACCCAGGGTCAAGTAGCCCGTGGCCGCGGTCTCCTCCGCCACGGCTTTGTCCTCGCCGGGCGCCTCGGTCGATTCCTCAGGACCGCATACCGCCAGAACCAGGCGTTCCGCTTCCTGCCGAAATTGCCCCAGCACGTGGGGGATTTGCGAGGTGATCGTTTCGGCAGGCACCTCCGCCAGCATGCGCGCCGGCAAAAAGTTTTGCAAAATCAGACCGTAAACCCCGCTGGCAATCACGAGCACGAGCAATGCCAGCAGCACCGTGCTCAGCCAGCCACCCAGGCGAAAGCCGCTGTGATAGACGAGGATCGGCAAGCACAACAGCCCCAGCCAGATGTGGGCGCGCATCCAGACTTGAACCCGCCCGAGGCGCCAGCTCCGCCGCAGCTTGCGCGGCCAGAGCAGCATCTCGAAGAGAATGATCAACCCGCCTGCCACGCCAAGCGTGAAGCCCGGCAGGCTGCTGCCGCCCGGCAGGGAGCCCCAGCGTTGCGCTTCAAAAAAATACCAGGCTGTCGCCGCCAGCCAGCATAAGAGAAAAACAAGAAACCAGCGGACATGGGTCGGCCAGTTTTTGCGATCGAGCACCAGCACAAACGACTCCTTTGCCGGCGCTGTCTGGTCGAGCCGTGGCAGGCCGTCGAATAATCGGACGATCCTCTTTTGCACCGCTTCTAACATTCAAAAAGCAGCATGTCAAGAAAGTAGATTATAGTAACAGGGATCGAAATTTCTTGTCGTTCGTCGTTGCTTTGGCGACAGCCATGCGTTATTGGTGGTGACGGGCTCGGCGAGTCTTGTCAGGTGGAAAGATCATGAGATCGAAGCAATGCGTGCGCTGCCTGTTGTTGCTCGCCGGTCCAGTCGGCCTTTGGCTGACCGGCCCGCAGGCGCAAACCGGCACGCAGACGGGCGGGCAACCGCCGGAAGCTCGTAGCGTGCAGGCTCTTGCAGGTACGGCATCCTGCTCGGCCCGTGGCTGTCATGGCGCGATTGTTCCCAAGAAGAATGAACGCATCGAGCAGAATGAGAATACGATCTGGCTGACCCAGGACAAGCACGCACGCGCCTACGAGGTCCTACTCGGTCAGCGTTCCGAGGAGATCCTCGCGAAGCTCAACCGGAAGCCACCGGCCACAGAGGACAGGCAGTGCTTGGCCTGCCATGTTACGCCTGCCGCCGCAGGCGATTCTTCGCGGCTGGCCAGGGAAGAACGTCTGTCCGGCGTCGGCTGTGAAGCCTGCCACGGCTATGCCAGCCGCTGGCTGAACGAGCACACGACGGAAGCGTGGCAACGAAAGGACCCGGCGGAAAAGCACGCGCTGGGCATGACGCCGCCGGGCGACTGGAAAGCGTTTGCTGAGAAATGTGCCGGCTGTCACATCGGCGCGCCGGCCGACGACAAAGCGCCGCTGCGTGACATGAACCACGATCTCATCGCCGCCGGCCATCCGCGTCTCAACTTTGAATTGAGCGTCTACCTGGCCAACCTGCCGCAACATTGGAGCGACGAGATCATCAAAAAGCGCCCGACCGATTTTGAAGTCAGGGTATGGGAGCTGGGGCAGCTTGTATCCGCTCATGCGGCCCTCAAGCTCCTCGAGGATCGTGCCTCCCAGGCCAACCAGGAAGGCCGCCCGTGGCCGGAATTGTCTGAATATGACTGCTACGCCTGTCATCATGATTTGAAGCAGCCGAGCTGGCGCCAGAACAGGCCGCGAGAGGGAACGCACAAACCGGGTTCGCTGAGATGGGGCGACTGGTATCTATCCATGCCACGGTTTCTGGCCGCACGAACCCCAGGTGTTGCGGACACCCTGGTGCCATTGCTCAACGATTTGTCCAGGCGCATGCAGCAGCCTTACCCGAATCCTGAAAGCGTCCGCGACAGCGCGGAAAAAAACGCGGACAAATTCAAGGTGTGGCTTGACCGATCTGCTGGAGAGTACGACACAAAGGCTCGAAGCACGATTTGGAAACAACTGCTGGCCGAAGGCGATCGTGTCTCCTCATGGGACAGCGCCGAACAAGTTTATCTTGCGCTGGTCGCGCTCAACCAGGTGAGTCCCGACCCGGCCACCGCGCAAATCCTGGACAAGATGGCCAGCCAGCTGGCTTTCCCTCAGGATCCGAAGAGATATTCCAGCCCGAATGGGTCCGAATCCGATCCCATCAAGAGCTTCGAGCAACAGCTCAAGATGCTGGGAGACATCCCCGGAAAGGCTCGCTAATGGCGTTTTGCCTCATGGAGCATTGGCCTTTCCACGCCGCTACAATATCAAAAAGCTTCACCTGTCATGGCGTGCAGAAAACAAGGAGAATACGATGATCCGCCGAGCTTTCTTTCCCGTTCTTGGTTTGATCCTTCTTGCCGAGCCGTCCTCACTGCGGGCCGAGGATCAGTTCTTCGACTCTAACGGCGTCAAGATCCACTACATCGTGGAAGGGCAGGGAGAACCGGTCGTCCTCATCCACGGCTTCACCGCCGACATCGACAAGAACTGGCGCACCGGCTTCGCCGTGGGCCCCTATCAGAGCGGGCCGAGGATCATCCAGGCCCTCTCCAAAAACTATCGCGTGATTGCCCTGGACAATCGCGGCCACGGCAAAAGCGACAAGCCCCATGACGCCAAGCAGTATGGCCTGGAGATGGTGGAGGATGTCGTGCGCCTGCTCGATCATTTGAAAATCAAGCGAGCGCATGTCGTCGGCTACTCCATGGGCGCCATCATCACGTTCAAGCTGCTGGCCACGCATCCCGACCGGCTGCTGTCCGCCACGCTCGGCGGCCATAGCGGCATCCGGGACGGCAGCCGCACTCAATTCTACGATGAACTGGCGACTTCGCTCGAACAAGGCAAAGGCTTCGGGCCGCTCATCGTCGCCTTGACGCCCGCGGGCAGACCCAAGCCGTCGGCCGAGCAAATCGAGATGATCAACGCTTCGCTCACCAAATCCAACGATCCCAAGGCGCTCGCTGCCGTGGTGCGCGCCTTCCGCGACCTGGCCGTCGCTCCCGAGAAGTTGGAGACGAACCAGGTGCCGACGTTGGCTTTGATTGGCGAATTGGATCCACTCAAGCAGGGTGTGGACGCCCTCCAGGGACACATGGGCAATCTCAAGATTGTCGTGATCCCCGGCGCGGATCACATGACGGCCGTTTCCAACCCCGAGTTCATCAAGGGCCTGAGCGAGTTTCTGGCGCGACACCGTTCGACCGGGAAGCTGAAGAAAGCGGGATAATCCTGAAGCACATCTGCGAGGCGAACATTCGCCCCGATCGGAGCGCGACGCGGTCCCCGTAACCGCGTTGGCGTCCGGGACATAAGCAAGCGTCAACAATTTCCTGGCGGAGTGTCGATCCGGGCACTCCTCGTTCGACTTAATGATGGAGGCACACGTATGAAATACATGTTGTTGATTTACCTGGGCGAGGATGCCGTGGACGAGGCCGAGCGGGAGCATTGCTACCTCGAGTCCACGCAGCTCGCCAACGACCTCAACGCGAGCGGCAAGTATTTGGCCGCCAACCCGTTGCACCCTGTATCGACGGCAACCAGCGTCCGCGTGCGCGACGGCAAACGGCTTGTAACCGACGGTCCGTTTGCAGAGACGCGCGAACATCTCGGCGGCTATTTCCTGATCGACGCCAAGGATCTCGACGAGGCGATTGGCATTGCGGCACGCATTCCGGGGGCCCGCGTGGGCACGGTCGAAATTCGCCCAGTAATAGAGATACCGGGCCTGCCGGCGAATGAGCAGTGAGGGTACCGGGAAGGGACTGTCTAGCCATGAACACTCGACTCAACCAAGCCGTGTGCCTTGATCAAGAGACGGTGGTACAACCGCCCGCAAACTTGGTCAAGCGGGAGAAGCTGCCGCGGTTACGCGTGCGTGCGACTGTCCTCATCCGCCTGATAGGCTTCGGCGCCTTCCTGGCCAGGCACGTCGTCAGTCTGTTCACGTTCTGGACGCACCTTATCGACGCCATGCGGCGACAGGCCTTCGCTGCCAAGCAGCTGGGGCAATACCGGCTCATCGGGCGTCTGGGCGCGGGCGGCATGGGGGAGGTCTACCTGGCCGAGCACCGCATGCTCAAGCGCCTGTGCGCCATCAAATTCATTCAGCCCGAACAAGCCGGCGACCCGCAGGTGCTGGCGCGCTTCGAGCGCGAGGTCCGCATGACCGCCCGGCTATCGCACTGGAACACCGTCGAAATCTATGACTACGGCCGGACCGAGGACGGGACCTTCTTTTACGTGATGGAGTATTTGCCCGGGCTGAGTCTGGAGGAATTGTTGGAGCGGCACGGGCCGCTGCCGGCGGCTCGCGTCGTGCATCTCTTGCGGCAGACCTGCCAGGCCTTACGGGAGGCGCATGGCAGCGGCCTGATTCATCGCGACATCAAGCCCGGGAACATCTTTGTGGCCCAGCGCGGCGCCCTGTATGACGTGGCCAAGCTGCTGGATTTCGGCCTGGTGAAGCCCGTGGCCGAGACGTCCTCGACACGCCTGACCCAGGAGGGGGCCATCTCGGGCACGCCGCTGTTCATGTCCCCCGAACAGGCCCGCGACGGCAACGACGTCGATGCACGCAGCGACATCTACTCGCTCGGCGCCGTCGCCTACACTTTGCTCACCGGCCGCCCGCCATTCGACGGGGCCAATCCTCTCGAAGTGATGATCGCCCATGCCCGGGACGAGGTGGCGCCACCATCGCAGCTTCGTGCCGGTGTGCCGGCCGACCTCGAACAGATCATTCTCCGCTGCCTGGCCAAGAGGCCGGAGGAGCGCTTCCAGGACACGGAAAGTCTGGAGGAAGCCCTGGCCGAGTGCGCGAGCGCGGAGCACTGGACGCAGGCGCACGCCACCCGCTGGTGGGCGGAATGCGGCCAGGTGGGCCCGGCCCAGTTCGACACGGGTCTGGCGGCAAACAGCGGCACCTCGGTTGCAGCAGCCGCCAAGGCTTCCTGCGTCGCCTCTTCGGGCGTGTCGCGTCTTCGCCGAACTCGGTCAAAGGCCTGGCCGGCAGCTAGCCTATATAGAATGAACATACGGGACCACTTCGCGAGAGAGCTGGCGAAAGCATAAGCTATTGGAGAAAAGACTCATGGCATCGGCCGCGCAAACTGCTCCCGTGTCAAAAAAATTGCTGTGGGCCGGGCGTATCGTCAGCGCCCTGCCGGTACTAATGCTGCTCTTTAGCGGCGTCCTGAAATTGGTGAAGCCCGATGATCTGGTAAAGGAATTCGCCCGGCTCGGATATACCGAAAGCTCTGCTCTCTTGATCGGCATCCTAGAGATCGCCTGTACCGTGATTTATGTGATTCCGCGCACCTCGGTGCTTGGCGCGATCTTGCTGACAGGTTATCTGGGCGGCGCAACCGCCACGCATGTGCGCATCGGCGATCCATCATTTTTCGGCCCCGTTATTTTCGGCGTGCTGGTCTGGTTAGGCCTTTGGTTGCGCGATGCCCGGCTTCGGGCACTCCTTCCTCTGCGAAGTTAGCCAGACAACGCCAGGCTGACCGGCGGTCTGCGAGGGCGAGGATGAGCGAGCGTGCAGCCGAACCGATGCGCGAGAAGGTGGAGGCGGTCTACCGCTCGGAGTCGCGGCACGTCCTGGCCACGCTGATCCGCCTGCTCGGCGATTTCGAGGTCGCCGAGGAGGCGCTGCACGACGCCTTTGCCTCGGCCCTGGAGCAGTGGCCGCGGGATGGCATGCCCGCCAATCCCCGGGCCTGGCTCGTTTCGGCCGGCCGCTTCAAAGGGATCGACGCCATCCGCCGCCGCTTCCGGTTTGACGCCGCGCTGACGGAGATGGCCGGCCGGGTCGAAGGGGTCACGCCAGCGGCCGAGATCCCGGACGATGAGGGCGTTGAGGACGACCGCTTGCGGCTGGTCTTCACTTGCTGCCATCCCGCGCTTCCCCCCGACGCCCGCGTGGCGTTGACGCTGCGGGAAGTATGCGGTCTCACGACAGAGGAGATCGCCCGCGCCTTTCTCACCGCTACGCCTACCGTGGCCCAGCGCATCGTGCGCGCCAAGGCGAAGATCCGCGACGCCCGCATCCCCTATCAGGTCCCGTCGCGTGCCGATCTGCCAGACCGGCTGGACACCGTGCTGCACGTGATCTATCTGGTGTTCAACGAGGGCTACTCGGCGTCATCCGGGGGATCGCTGACGCGGCCCGATGTATCGGGCGAAGCGATCCGCCTGGGGCGACTCCTGATGGAATTGCTGCCGGAGCCGGAGGTGGTGGGGCTCCTCGCGCTTATGTTGCTGCAGGAATCGCGGCGTATCGCGCGGAGCTCGTCGGCGGGAGAGATCATTCTGCTGGAGGATCAGGACCGCTCGCTCTGGAACCGGGACCAGATCGCGGAAGGCAAGGCGCTGGTGCAACGAGCCCTGTCGTCGCGCCGCTTCGGCCCCTACACGCTCCAGGCAGCGATTGCGTCGGTGCACGCCGACGCAGCCAACGCCGCGGCAACGGACTGGGCGCAAATTGCCGCATTGTATGACGTGCTCGCGCGCGTGGAGCCGTCACCCGTAATCGAGTTGAACCGCGCCGTGGCCGTGGCGATGCGCGACGGCCCTCAGGCAGGTCTGGCCCTCATCGACGCCATCCTGGCGCGCGGCGATCTGGCCGACTACCACCTGGCGCACTCGGCGCGGGCAGAATTCTGTCGCCGCCTGGGACGAACGGCGGAAGCCCGGGCCTCCTTCAAACGAGCCCTCTCCCTCACGCGACAGGAACCGGAACGGCGTTTTCTGGAACGGCGCCTGGCTGAATTGGACTGATTTCGCTGAGCGTTGCCTTGCGCAAAGAAAAAGCTGGACGCCCCGTCCATGAGGGAGTACGAAGCTCTTTGTGGAGAAACTAGGGCCTGGAGGCAAAGAGGATGTGCAGAAATATTCGGACGCTATTCAATTTTGAACCACCGGTCACCGAGGAAGAGATCCGCGCCGCCGCCCTGCAGTTCGTAAGGAAAATCAGCGGCTTCAACAAGCCATCCAAGGTGAATGAGGCCGCCTTCCATTCGGCAGTCGAGGACGTCGCCAGGGTCTCGGCCCAGCTTCTCGGCTCGCTACAAAGCACGGGAACCCCCAAGAATCGGCAAGAAGAAGCCGCTCGAGCGAAGGCACGCGCTGCACTGAGATTCGGCCGGTGAACGTAAGATCATCTGAAGGCCAGGCGTTCCAGGAAACTGCGCCTTTCCTGTGTACAAAAGAAAAATCCCTAGCAGGGCGATTGACCGTTGTCGATTTTGGACGGCCCCGAACGACTATCTGGTGTGAACAGCCATTCCCCAGCGATTCGGAGCCAAAGATGAAATACCTTTGCCTGGTATACCAAGAGGAAAACAAGCTAAACGCCCTGTCTCAGGGCGAGCTGGACGCGCTGGTGGGCGACTGCATTGCCTGGACGCTGGAACTCGAGAAGAGCGGCCGCCACATTTTTTCGGCCGGACTCCAATCCTTTCGCGGGGCCGCGACGGTGCGCGACCGGCACGGCAAGCTGACCATAACCGATGGCCCCTTCGCCGAGACGAAGGAGTACCTGGGCGGGTTCACGCTTCTCAGCGCCAGGGACCTCAATGAGGCCATCCAGCTCGCCTCGAGGCTCCCGGCGGCGCGCCTGGGGAGCATCGAGGTAAGGCCGATCCTGGGGCCGGACGTGGAGTTGACCGACGCGCTCGATCAGAAGATCGGAGCAGCCATCCGCCGCAAGACCCCGCCCGTAGACCCAAGCGTAACCGCGCGAATGGCGTCGATTCAATCAGCCCGCTAGAGAAACTGACTTGAAAAAGATGTGGAGGAAAGATTCATGGCATTGGCTACTCAGAGTCCGCCTGTCTCGAAAAAGCTGCTCTGGGGCGGACGCATCCTTGGCGGCCTACCGGCCCTGTTCCTGCTCGTGGACGGCGTCATGAAGCTGATAAAGCCGGACGCTGTCCTGGAAGCGACGGTTAAGCTCGGCTATCCCGAGAGCGTCATTACCGGCCTCGGCATTGTGCTGATCGCCTGCACGGTCGTCTATTTGATTCCACGCACATCGGTACTTGGCGCGATCTTGCTGACAGGCTACCTCGGCGGCGCAACCGCCAACCACGTGCGCCACGGCGATTCCCTCTTCACCATCGTCTTTCCGATCGTTTTCGGCGTGCTGATCTGGGGAGGGCTTTTCCTGCGCGATGACCGGCTGCGGGCACTCGTTCCGCTGCGTAATAGCCAAAGCGATCGGCCAATATAGACTACAAGGCGGCGAAGTACTACCAGTGAGCATGTCTGGGAATTCAAGAAGGAGGTTGGCATGAGCGGAGTACGGGTTCTGGTCGGCACGCGCAAAGGCGCCTTCGTCCTGACAGCGGACGGCAAGCGCCAGCGCTGGGATGTCAGCGGCCCTTTCTTTGGCGGGTGGGAGATATATCACATGAAGGGTTCGCCGGTTGACCCTAAGCGCATCTACGCCTCGCAAACCAGTGGCTGGTTCGGGCAGATCATCCAGCGCTCCGATGACGGCGGCAAAACCTGGCACCAACCGGGCACGCCCCCCGGCGAACCGACTACGGGTCCCGGCGGCATGCCCAAGGCCGAGAGCAACAAGTTCGTCTACGACACGAGTGCCGAAACCGGCAGGCCGCTCACGACCCACCAGTGGTACGACGGCACGCAACATCCCTGGGAGTTCAAACGCGTCTGGCATCTGGAGCCGTCGCTGAGCGATCCCGACCTCGTTTACGCCGGTGTGGAAGATGCCGCCATGTTCCGCACTACGGACGGCGGCAAGAACTGGCATGAGCTGTCCGGCCTGCGCGGCCACGGCACCGGGCCGCAATGGTCGCCCGGCGCCGGCGGCATGGGGCTGCACACCATCCTGATCGATCCGACCAATCCCAAGCGCATCTACGTCGCCATCTCGGCGGCGGGCGCCTTCCGCACCGATGACAGCGGCAAGACCTGGAAGCCGATCAACCGCGGCCTGC
Source organism: Gemmataceae bacterium (assembly GCA_035939715.1). GTDB lineage: Bacteria > Planctomycetota > Planctomycetia > Gemmatales > Gemmataceae > DASZFN01. Next base: position 11,294 of record DASZFN010001211.1, read on the forward strand.
ATTCGCAGTACATCCCCAATCCGAACGCCGAGGTCGGCCACTGCGTGCATCGCATTGCCATGCACCGAGCGCGTCCGAACGTCCTGTTCATGCAGAAGCACTGGGACGTGCTGCGCACCGACGATGCCGGCGAATCGTGGCGCGAGGTTAGCGGTAACCTGCCAACCGACTTCGGCTTTGTCGTCGACGTGCATGCCCACGAGCCGGACACCATCTACGTGGTCCCCATCAAGAGCGACGGGGAGCACTACGTCTCCGACGGCAAACTGCGCGTGTACCGCAGCCGCACGGGCGGCAATGAGTGGGAGCCGCTCACCAAGGGCTTGCCGCAGGAGAATTGCTACGTCAACGTCCTGCGCGACGCGATGGCCATTGACTCACTCGACAAGTGCGGCGTGTACTTCGGCACCACGGGCGGACAGGTGTATGCCTCGGCCGATGCCGGCGATAGCTGGGCTCCCATTGTCCGCGACCTTCCGGCTGTGCTGTCTGTCGAGGTTCAAACACTGCCATGATCCGAGTCATCTTGCCGCCACACTTGCGGACGCTGGCGCACGTCGGCGCCGAGGTATCGCTCGACGTAGCGGGCGCCGTCACGCCGCGCTCGGTCCTCGACGCGCTTGAGGCCCGCTACCCGATGCTGCGCGGCACGATCCGCGACCACGTCACCGGCAAGCGGCGGCCGATGTTGCGTTTCTTTGCCTGCGAGGAGGATCTATCCCATGAGCCGCCGGACACTCCGCTGCCCGACGCCGTCGCGTCGGGCGCGGAGCCGTTCTGGATCGTGGGCGCCATTGCCGGCGGTTAGCTATCAGAAGCTTTCAAAAACGAGCAGAAATCTATCAGAAATGAGCAAAATCTACCACGTCCGCCCGCCAAAGCGACCTGGCGGACAATGGCGAACACCGCCAGAGTAACACCGCCACCTGGCGTCGCGTTGGCGGTGTTACTTTCCGTTCGCAAGCTGCTGGCGGATCGGCAGATGAGGTATCCGCCGAGGCGGGAAACTCGCTTCCCTCCTGAAGTAAGTGATCGCGATCGACCACCTTTCCTGTCTCGATCACGCAACCGTTCCTGCAGGTCACACCATAGACGCCCAGCACGCCAATCTTGCCGTACACCTCTTGAGCGAGCCGATATTGTTGCCAGAAACGAGCGGGCCATCCGGCGGGCAAGTACACGTCCTGGTGCACAAAGACAATAAGCGCGTGGCGGGCGCGCGCCAGGCCACGGTTCAGGCCTTCCGCGGCTGAGCGGCAGCTGCGCATGAGCAATAACTCGTGCGGCGCGCCATGCGCCAGACAGGGTGAACTCAGCAAATTCGACTGGAGAATCTCCTCATTCGATACGCAGGCCACGAACGACAGCGGCTGCTCTGCAGAATGGCCGCCATGATAGGGCAGCGGCGTGCCGCGAAAAATATACTGATGGGCACTCAGGTACCGGTGAAGGCGGCCGGCATCCACGCCGACGTGATGAAGCAGGGGGCGCTGCTGCTTCAAGGAAATCTTTGGAGCAAGCGCGCGGAATCGTCACGGCAATTTCCGGAGAGTCACCGGCACACCCTCCTTGGCCTCCGCCGCCTGGTGCAGGCCCTCGCGCCAATGCCGATCGGGCATGCGCCGGCCGGTGTACTCGTCGATGATCAACACCTTGCCTTCGTGGACCAGATAATGCTGGTCGCGGCGTAGACGGTGATGCGCATGGACGGCCTGCTCGACGCGCTCGTGCAGTTTGTCCAGGGCATCGGCGTGCTCTCCGACTGGAGGATTGGAATAGCGGATGAGATGCTGCCCTTGCCTGGTGAGCTCCAGTTTCTGCGTGCGCCGGTTGAGCGTAAAGTGCACCTCGGGTTGCATGGCGCGCACGACCCGGTCGGCCCATCGGTGGGCCACGGATTCTTCCGGCGTCGCCGGCCGGGTTGGGGCGGCGATGATGAGCGGCGTGCGCGCCTCGTCGATGAAAATGCTGTCGGCCTCGTCCACGATGGCATAATAGTGCCGGCGCTGGATGGCGGCCGGCAGACGCCCGCCGCTATTGCCCGAGGCCCAGGCTTCCCAGAACTGGGCGGCCTCGCCTTTGCCGCCGCAGGTCTTGAGCCGATCGCGCAGGAAGTCGAAGCCGAACTCCGATGCTGTTCCGTAGGTGATGTCGCAACGGTATGCGCACTGACGTTCGTTATCGGGCATTTGCATCTGCAGGACGCCCGCCTTTAGACCCAATGCTTCATAAATCGGCCTCATCCAGGCCCGGTCGCGGGCGGCGAGATAATCGTTTACGGTGGCAATGTGAACGCCTTTGCCTGGAAGCGCGTTCAGGAAGGCGGGCAGCGCCGCCACC
>DASZFN010001212.1:0-3245 GCA_035939715.1 Gemmataceae bacterium
AAGCCGCTCATGACCTAGCTCGATAGATGCCTAAAGGGAATCTCTACATCCAGCCTAAGTCAAGGTGCGCTGTTGGTCAAATCGCAACGGTCCAAGCGACGTAAGCACACGCATTTTCAGTTCTGCAGGAAAATCTTGTACACTCCGAAGATCCTCATGGCCACCGCTGCCGACAGCAACAATTGCTTCGCCATGGTTTCGTTGGCGCACTCAGGATTCAAAGTAATAACCAATCCAGCTTTCGCAGGCAGGATTCTTACGGTCACCTTGGTCTTTTGGCCCTCTTTGAGCATTTGCATCGCTTCCGCTTCATGTTCGCCCATCACGCTTCCCCACTCTTCTCCTGCCGCGGACCGCAAGCACATCCGCGGGGCCTGGCCCTTGCGCAGGTCAGGCAGTTTGAAGCGAAACTCGCCGATTTTGTTTTGATCCGGGCCGTACACCGTGAAATTCGGCGTCAGGCTCAACAACTTCATCACGAAGGAACAGACGAATTCCCCATTCGCCTCGAGGACTTCGATTTCTTTCTCTTTCAAACCCAGGAGAGTGGCCAGGCTAAACCTGAACAATCTAAGCCCGGGCACACGAACCGTGAAAAGCAGCGGCTGGTCATCGCCGTCGCGAACCTGGAGGTGGATCGGCAGAAGGCGCCCGATCAGCGGAGCCCCGCCAAACAGTGCCTTGAACAAACGATTGCACTTTTCCTCTACGACCCCGACGATCTCCTTGCTGCCCGGCCGGAAGAACTCGCAGCGGTAAGGGTAGAGTCTGTGGAAAAAGCCTTCCTTTTTTCGGAGCAGCCAGCTCTCCCCGCCAAGTAAAATGGAGTCCTGGGCAGCAGCATGGCTGCGTTCACGTTTCTCGGGCGCCGGCTCGTCCTGATCCGCCTCGTACCTGCGCTCCTTCGGCGCCGGCTCGTCCTCCTCGCGCCGGCGTTTCCTCGGCGCCGCGGAGACCGTTATTGACTTTGGCTCCGGCTCCGGCGCTGCTGCATCATCGTCGTTAGACGGCTTTGGTTTCGTCGCACGAACCGGGATTTTCTCCTGGCACCGGGGGCACTTGAGCAGCTTCCCGGTTCCCGCCAGGTGGTCCGGCACTTTCAGCTTGGTCACGCAAGCAGGACAGGTGATGACGAGAGCCATGGCGACCTCCGCAAGGACAAGGCCAGTAAGCCGATGAGATTCGGGGTCACCCGTGACCCGTAACGAACTGTCGAGCGTTTTTTGTAGAACGGAATTTGTTCCGTTGGTGGGTCACTTTCTTCCGGACCGGCCCTGCCAGCAACGGAATGAAATTCCGTTCTACAAAAAAGGCCCCTGATCGCATCAACACATCAACCCCGCAGATAACACCCCCTGTAGAGATAGACACCGCGCTGCCCGGGCCGAACCATCCGGCAACCAAAATTGCACTTGCTCCTGCACTTGAGAACCGCGCCGTGTAAGAATACATCGAGAGGATCCTTCATCTTTTTCGTGGTTCAGCGTGGCGCCCGCGGTGTCTATGTCTTCAGGAGACCAGCATGGTCCCCGACCCTGAAAGTGGCGCAGGGCTCGAACGCTACCGGGAATACTTGCGGCTGCTGGCCCGGCTGCAAATGGATCCCCGGCTGAAGGGGAAGCTCGATGCTTCCGATCTGGTGCAACAGGCGTTCTTGCGGGCCTACCAGGCGCTGGGCCAGCTCCGCGGCAAGACCGATGCCGAGATAGCGGCCTGGCTGCGGCAGATTCTGGCCCGCACGCTGGCCAATGCCGTCCGCGATTACAGCCGGGAGAAACGCGATGTGGGGCTGGAACGATCTCTGGGAGTCGCGTTGGATGCGTCGTCCGCGCGGCTCGAGGCCTGGCTGACGACGGATAGCCCGTCGCCCAGCCAGCATGCCGAGCGAAACGAGCAACTGGTGCACCTGGCGGAAGCTCTGGCCGCCCTACCGGAGCTGCAGCGCGAGGCGCTCCTGCTCCGCTATTGCCACGGCAAGACCGTGCAGGACATTGGCGTGCAATTCGGCCGCAGCCGCGCCGCCATTGCCTCACTCCTGCGCCGCGGCCTGAAGCAGCTTCGCGAGCATCTGCATCCTCGGTGACCTGGTGAAAGCTACCAACCAAGAACAGCAGCTTGATGAAATCATTGCCGACTACCTCGAAGCGCTGGAAACTGGCACTGCGCCAACACGCCAGGAATTGCTGGAGCGCTATCCCCACCTTGCCGGCGACCTGGACGCCTTCTTTGCAGATCAGGACCAATTCGACAGCCTGGTTCTGCCCCTCAGGCAAGCGCTCCCCGCTGCCAATGACACCGCTCTTCCGCCAGTAGAGGGGACGCAACCGCAGCTCGGCGGGGACTCGCCCACCCTGCCGGGCTCGCCGGCAGGAGTTTTCGGCGACTACCAATTGCTCGAGATCATGGCCCGCGGCGGCATGGGAGTCGTCTATAAAGCCCGCCACATTCGTGTCGACCGTCTGGTCGCGCTCAAGATGATTCGCACAGGTGAACTGGCCAGCCGGGAAGAGGCGGAGCGCTTCCGCCTGGAAGCAACCGCCGCCGCCCATCTCGAGCACCCGAACATCGTGCCGATCTATGAAGTCGGGGAGCAGGACAATCGGCAATTCTTCACCATGAAGCTGGTGAATGGCGGCAGCCTGGCGCAGAGCCTTCTGAGCGGCGCCTGGGGCAAGGCGACCGGGGCGGAGCAACGCCTGGCCGCCCGGCTCATGGCCCAGGTCGCTCGGGCCGTCCATTATGCCCACGAACGCGGCATCTTGCACCGTGATTTGAAGCCGTCCAACATCTTATTGCAGATTGCAGATTGCAGATCGCAGATTGAAGAGGCCTCCGGCAAATCTGCCAATCTGCAATCTCCAATCTCAAATCTGCAATCCGCCATCCCCCTGGTTTCCGATTTCGGCCTGGCCAAACGCCTGGCGACGCTGAGCGAGCAGGCCGAGGTCACCCCCACCGGCATGGTGATCGGCACGCCGGGTTACATCGCGCCCGAGCAAGCCGTGGCAGGAGCCAGCGAACTCACGACCGGCGCCGACATCTATAGCATGGGCGCGATCCTGTACACGCTGCTGACCGGCTGCCCGCCCTTTCAAGGCGACACGCCCATGGATACGCTGCTGCAGGCGCTTGAGCGCGAGCCCGTGCCGCCGCGCGCCCGTGCCGCCGCAGTCGATGCCGACCTGCAGACCATCTGTCTCAAATGTCTCGAGAAGCAGCCGAACCAGCGCTACGCCAGTGCCGCG
>DASZFN010001213.1:0-4014 GCA_035939715.1 Gemmataceae bacterium
ATCACCTCCAAGCCGGCATTGCCGCCCTGCACGCCACCAGCCCCAGCTTCGCCGACACGGATTGGTCTGCGCTGCTGGATCTCTACGATCAGCTCCTGGCCACGGCGCCATCCCCGGTGGTCGCCCTGAATCGAGCGATCGCGCTGTCGATGGTGCACGGCCCCGAGGCCGGCTTGCAGTCCCTGGATGAGCTTGGCGCAGATCCGGCCATGAGGAGCTATTACTTGTTTCCTGCCGTGCGCGCCGACCTGTTGCGCCGTCTCGGCCGCACGGACGAAGCGGCCGCTTGCTACCGACACGCGCTGGCCTGCCCGTGCACGGAGCCGGAACGCCGTTTTCTTCAAAGGCGGCTTGAACAACTGGCGCCGGTTGTCGAAAGAAACCACGCAGCGATTCGCACCTGATCCAAACCCTCCAGGGCGTGGAACGCAAAGCCCAGGGCGCCGGCATACTATCTACCAAAATCCCCGTGTGCGGTTTCCACTGCCCAGCTGATCCTGGAATCACGGTTCCACGGGGACGAGCCCCGTGGTGACCGGTTGCGGCCTGGGCTTGTTTCTGGCTGCCAATCCGGCTTCCACTGGGACAAGCCCAGTGGCGAGCCGTGTCCGATTTTGCGCACGGTCATTTTTAGTTCGCGTTTGCCTTCCGACGGTTTTTCATTGGACGGACGGCCGCGTGCGGGTTAGGCTGCGCAGCGCTGCATCCATGGGATTCTTGAAAGGAAGGTGCTCTCATGACAACGCGAAAACCCGTCTGTGCGGCTCTGGCCATTACCCTGGCTGTCCTGGGATTGGCGGCGAGCCGGTCGGCAGCGCAGCCGCCGCAACGGCCGCGCACTCCCAACGACACGCTGCTGTCGCCGGAAGTCGCCGCCGATCACACGGTGACGTTTCGCATTTACGCTCCCAAGGCCTCGGAAGTGAGGGTCGGCGGCGATTTTTGGGAAACCTCCCCGCCCTCCAAGCTGACGCGCGACGACAAGGGAGTCTGGTCGGCGACAGTCGGCCCGCTCACGCCCGATTTCTACAGCTACGCGTTCACCGTGGACGGCGTGAAGACCCTGGATCCGAAGAATCCAACGGTCAAGCAGGGCATCGCCGGCGTGGACAACATGGTTTTTGTCGCCGGCAAGGAGGCGGATTTCCAGGACAACCAGCACGTCCCGCACGGCGACGTGCGCAAGGTCTGGTATGAATCGGCAACGCTGCAGACGCAGCGCCGCATGCATGTGTACACGCCGCCCGGCTATGACGCCGGCAGCGAGCGCTACCCGGTGTTCTACTTGCTGCACGGCGGCGGCGACGAAGATTCCGGGTGGAGCACGATCGGCCGCGCCGGCTTTATCCTCGACAACCTGATCGCGGCGAAGAAGGCAAAGCCGATGCTCGTGGTCATGCCCAACGGCAGTCTGCCGCGCCCGGCGGCGCGCGTCGCGGCGGGCGCCCAGTCCGGCCCTGAGGCCGCCAGGGCCATGGCCTCCCTGCAGGGGCGGTTTACCAACGAGCTGCTCAACGACGTCATTCCCTACGTGGAGAAGCATTTCCGCGTGTTGCCGGGGGGCGAAAACCGGGCTCTGGCAGGGCTGTCGATGGGCGGCGGCCAAACGCTGGCAGCCGTCACCAGCCACCCCGACCAGTTCGCCTACGTGGGCGTCTGGAGCGCGGGCCTTGGCCGCAATGCCGAGGATTTTGAGAAGCGCAATGCCGTTTTTCTCGAAAGCGCCGCCAAGGTCAACCAGTCGGTAAAGCTCTTCTCGATCAGCGTCGGCGATAAGGATTTTACTTACAACGGCTCCCGGAACCTGGCCGAGGTCTTGAAAAAACACGGCATCAAGAACGAATTGCATGTCAGCGGCGGCGGCCATACGTGGATCAACTGGCGGCATTATTTGAATGACTTTGCCCCGCTCTTGTTCCAGTGATCGGCCGTTTTACAATACAGAGACCGATGTCCGCCTGCGGGGCACGGACCGTGTAATTTCAGACATAGCTGGGAGACGATCCGCCATGGCGCTTGCCGTGCAATGTCCTCATTGTGAAGCCTCGTTCCGGTTAGCCGAGAGCACGCGCGGCAAGCGCCTGCGCTGCACGAACTGCGACAAGATCTTCACGGTCGAGGATGCCTCGCCGCTTCGTTCCGGAGAGCCGCGCAAATATCGGAGCGGGCCCCGCAATTCAGAAGACGACGAGCCGCCCATGGTTTTGCCCGCCGAGGCAAGCGGAACCGGCCGGCGCCGCTACGAGGAGGAGGACGACGACCTGCGGCCGCGGCGGCGCCGGCCGGAGGCGCAGTCGACTCTCCTGCCCTGGATTATCGCGGGAGTCGCCGTGGCGCTGTTGCTGCTGGTGATCGCGGGCGTGAGCCTGGCCTGGCTTCTTTCCCGAGGCGAGGCGGTGGCGGCGCGCAATGAGGCGGCCCAGGAAAACCTGCAGCGGCCAGCGCCGGCGGCCCCTGTCGCCGCGGCAGGCGAGGAAGGCGCGCCGCCCGGGCTCTATGGCGACCAGGGCGGCGAGGAATGTCTGCCCGCCGATCCAGGCAAACCCGATACGATCCTCCGCTGCCGCGCCAGCGACAGCTTTTTCCTGCTCTCCAATCCGCACACGGGCAACGATCGCTTTGGCCGGCCCACCCTGTTCATCGATTACGAAAAAACACGCGTCGGCCAGGGCGGCTTTACCCTGGTCATTCATTCCGGCGACGGCAGCCGCCATAATGTTTTGCTGATGGGGCCCATGAACCAGACACGCGGCACGCTGGAGATCAGCACCATGTTCGGTTTCGGCCGGCCCGCCTTCCCCAAGAACATGGAGGCTTACCTGACGTACAGCGATCCGCGCTACGGTGCGAACACGCCCCACTTCAAGGTTTCCAACTCCATCACCCTGGGCACCATGCCGACCATGACCCGGCCGCGCAACTGGACCCGCGCGGAAATCGACCGCCTGACCAAGCCGCCGCCGAACTACACCAACGCCAACGGCCATCCCAACGTTGGCGAGGATACGCCCTTTGCCGGCGATACCACGGGGGGCGGCTTGTTCCGCTACGTCGAGCCGGCGGGACTCTTGCTGGGCCTGGAATACCGGCCCGGGGAATGGGACAAGGAGAAGTGCATCGGCGGCCTGGTGCCGGTCTTCAGCCGGGATCAGCCGCCCACCGGGCAGACGCGCATCCTGGCCCGGGATGGGTACGCGGTCGGCGGCTTCAAGGTCCAGTCCAGGCGCTATGTCGACGCGATCCAAATTATCTTCCTGCGCATCGGCGCCGACGGGCGGCTCAATCCCGCGGACAGCTACACCAGCGACTGGTTTGGCTTCCCCGGCCAGGAACCGGGCAAGACTCTGGCCGGCGACGGCAGGAAGGTCATCGGCATTCATTGCCGCCAGGGCGCCATCCTGAACGGCATCGCCCTTGTCCTGGAACGGCCGGGCGACGCCAAGATCGGGCCTTGAGCTTCAGCGCCCTGGCATAATAGCCCCGCAAACACGCGAAACGGCACACTGATTTTCCAGAAGAACGGCCGCGCTCCGAACTCTGAGCAGCGCTTCTGCGGCCGGTTCTCGAACGCGATCTACAAAGCAATAAAAGGTCAGCCGCCGCGCTTGTTCCTGGTCCTTAGCACGCGCCGGGGAGTACGGGCGGCTTTGCCGGAGCGCCGATAGGGAGCCAGCAGCGTCTTCAGATCGTAACGCAACCAGTCGGCGGCGGTGCCCTCACGCTCGATGGCCCAGGCCAGGAGGCCGCCGCCCAGCGTTACCCCCACCGCGCGGGCCAGCCGTTCGGTATTACACGGCGCCAATGCGCCGGCCTTCACGGCATCATCGAGGATAGCCCGTAGCTCGGCCCGGGCCGCCCGCGCTTGTTCCAGGGCCAGGCGGTGGAAATCGGGGTCGGTCAGGTCGATGTGCAGGTACGCCAGGTTGTTTGCCAGGGCCTCTGGGGTAGAGGCCATGCCCGCCATGCAATCGGCGACCGCGAACAGGGCGGCGAGCGGAGAAGGATGGGCGGCCC
>DASZFN010001214.1:0-3281 GCA_035939715.1 Gemmataceae bacterium
CCGCCTTCTATCCCGCTGGAACCTGAGCATTGAACCGCTGTTACAATAAAGTCCGTAGGTCAGGACTCAGATCCTGGCCAGATCTGGTCAGGATCAGAGTCCTGACCTATAGCTTCGAGGGAATCGCAATGGCACTGCGGCGGATGTTACTGCTCCTGTGTTTACTGGCATTGCCGGCGCAAAGCTTGCAGGCCGCCAACGAGGCGGCCCTGGCGCGGATGCGCAAGGACATCGATTTCCTTGCCTCCGACGAGTGCGAAGGTCGCGGTGTCACGACCAGGGGCATCAATCTCGCAGCCGATTATGTTGCCGGTGAATTCAAGAAGGCGGGGCTCAAGCCTGCCGGCATGGACGGCGGCTACTTCCAACCGTTTTCGATTACCACAGGAACCAGACTTACCAGCCCAAACACGCTCGTACTGCACGGGCCCGCCGGGCAAACGATCGCTCTGAAGCGAGGCGTCGACTTCCAGGTAGTTGGCCTATCGGCCTCCGGCAAAGTGAACGCGCCGCTTGTCTTCGCCGGTTACGGCGCCACCGCGAGTAAGTCAGCGTACGATGATTTTCATGACCTCGATGCCCGCGGAAAGCTACTCATCGTGCTGCGGCGCACGCCCCGTTATGGGAATGCCAAATTCCCTTTCGACGGGCCTATGGAAAGCCACCACGCCGCGCTGAACACCAAGATCATCAATGCCGAAGCACACGACGCTGCCGGGATCCTCTTCATTAATGACCAGGCCATGGCTGTCAAAGAAGACAAGCTGATGGACTTTGGCTACACAGCGTTTGAGTCGAATACGAAGTTGCCGGCAGCACACCTTCACCGGTCCACGGCCGACTCGATACTCAGCGCCGCCCTCGGCAAATCGCTAGCCGATCTGGAGGCGGACATCGACCGAGACCTGAAGCCGCACAGCGCGGTGCTGCCCGGCTGGACCGCCGCCCTGGAGGTGAACGTCGAGCGCATACGCGTGCCGGCCAAGAATGTGATCGGCGTGCTGGACGGCGCCGGACCTCTGGCGAATGAGACCGTGGTCATTGGCGCGCATTATGATCACCTGGGCTACGGCGGCTTCGGCAGCCTGGCACGCAATGCCGGCAGAGCCATCCATCATGGCGCCGACGACAACGGCTCGGGCACAACCGCGCTCATGGAGCTGGCCCGCCGTCTCGCCCAGTCCAGTCAGGGCCGCCGCCTGGTGTTCATCGCCTTTAGTGGCGAAGAACGCGGCTTGCTCGGTTCGGCCTATTACTGCAAGAACCCGGTCTTTTCGCTCAAGGACACCGTGGCCATGGTCAACATGGACATGGTCGGCCGTCTTCGGCCGGACAAGGAGGATCCCAGCAAGGACAAGCTGATTGTGTACGGCACCGGTTCCGCGAAGTCGTTTGACAGCCTGATTGATGCCGTGAATGCCCGGTACGGCTTCAAACTGAAAAAGATAAAAACGGGCATGGGGCCGAGCGATCAGCAATCGTTTTACGAAAAGCACATTCCGGTGTTTTTCTTCTTCACCGACGATCATCCCGATTACCACCGCCCGACCGACACCGCAGACAAGATCAATGTTCCGGGCATGGCACGGATCACCGATATGGTCGAAGATCTGATCGAGAAGCTAGCTACCGTACCGGAACGTCCGCAATACGTGGCGGTGGCCGGCGGCTCCACCTACGCCGGCATGCAGGGGCCGACGCTCGGTATTCGCCCCGCATATGACGACGACAAGCCCGGGATCCTTCTTAACGGCGTGAGCCCCGGCGGTTCCGCTGCCAAGGCGGGCTTGCGCGAGGGCGATCGCATCACCGAAATCGCCGGCAAGCAGGTGGTCAACCTGGGGGCTTACATGTCTATCATGGCCGGACAGAAGAAGGGCGAAACCCTGGATGTGGCCATCGTCCGCGACGGCAAGAAAATGACTATCAAGATTCTCCTGCAGTAACTCGCTTAACCGCCAAAGAGCCGCTTGAAGAGCCCGCTCTTATCGCGTTGCACATGTTTTTTCGTGACAGCGCCGTTCTGGCGCAGCGATGGCGCGGGCGCCGGCGCAGGAGCCGGGGCGGCCTCGCGAATGGGTTCGGCGCCCTTGCGATGCGTCATTTCCTGATGCCGGCGCTGGAGGGGTTGCAGCCGGTCGCGCAGCTCCGCCTCGCGCGACGCCAGCTCCAGTTCATGGCGAATGTCGTTATGCAGGCGCTGCAGCTCGCTGCGTTGCCGGGCCATCTCCGCGCGTTCGCGCGACATCTGCACTTCCATCTGCCGCATCTGCTGCATGAGCGACTCTTCGTCTTCCTTGAGCTGGCGACGTTCTTCTTCCAGCTCCTCGTGCAGAGCCAGCAACTCTTCCTCGCGGGGCGTGGCGGCAACCGGTTTGCCTTGCATTTCCTGCATCTTCTGATGGAGCTGGCGGATCGCGTCCGACTTTTCTTCCACGAGCGCCAGCAACTCTTCTTCGCGTGACGTGCCGGAGGCGGCGCCTTGGCCAGACGTGCCGGGAGCGGCGGCCGGCCGGCTTTGCAGCTCCTTGATTTTCAGATGGAGCTGCCGGATCACGTCCGATTTTTCTTCAAGGATTGCCTCAAGATCCTTTTGCTGTTCATCCTGAGGGCACTTTTGCTGCGCCTGGTTCAGAAGCGCTTCCAGCTCCTCCGCATGCTTGCGCAGCTCGGCGTTCTCTTCACGCAACAGGTCAAACTCACTTACTTCGCCGTTACTTTCCATGAGATTCCGGTCCGTTTCTTGATGATGCTGCCCGGCAAAGACCTCATCCGTCTCGTGCAATCCGTGGGGCGGCGACTCTTGCGGAGAGTGGCCCGCCCGATCTGCGGGCTCATGGTGAGTAGTGCCGTTGCGTTCCGTCAGCCGTTCGATTTGCCCAATATCTGCCTTGGGGACAGCTCTGGCCATGTTCCCATGCCTCGCTTTTGGGGTTCTGTAGCAGCTTTCGTTCCATACCACCGATCAAACGTGGCTCTGTCCGGAAGGACCAATTGAACTATAGCTCGGAATTTGTGCGCGGGCGAAATCGCAGCCGCGTAGAGTGGGCGAAGTGGCGAAATTCAGTCGCCGCGAGAATCAAAAAACATGAAGTTTTAGCGCCGTATCAAACAGCAATCCGTTTGGAGCGTTCGCCGCTCAGGACAGCCGCGAGAATGCCGAGGGCAGTTTCCACCTGTTCGGACGTAATGCACAGCGGCGGACAGAACCGAAGCGCGCCTTCGCCACAACCGAGAAGCAACAGGCCATGCTGAAAAGCGGTCTGCACGATCTCATCGCG
>DASZFN010001215.1:0-9643 GCA_035939715.1 Gemmataceae bacterium
GGGACACCGTGAATTATGGCAGCAGGACGGATCACAACTCTCGACCTCTGGGAACCTCGCCTGGCAATGAAGCGGATTGCCCAGTACCGCCCCCCAGCGAACTCAACTGTCGCTGCCCACGGCCTCGCCGCCGGCGCGGGTCGTCAGGGCGGCCAGGACAGTGATGTTGATGGTCGCCTGGAGCAAGCGAACGGAGCCGTCGGCGTAGACGGCGTTGGCCCCGGCGGGATGAAAGGCATAGACCTCGGTAGCGTTGGTGCAGTTGACGGCGCAGGGGCCGCCGCGGGCGATGCTGCCGTCCGTGGACGAACCGCTCACGGCGAACGGCCCATGGCTGTCGGCCCAGCCGCCCCCCCAGATGTAACCGTCCGGCACGGGGCTGCCGGCGTTCCAGAGCTGCGGCCGGCCTGCGTCATTCAATTTTCGGTTATCCGCTTGCGCTCGATTCACAACGCGCGGACGAACTTAATAGGCTTCAAGTCGGGTTTTCCGAGCGTTTTATTTTCTCGGAAAACGGTGACTTTTCACTGGCAGACAGGTTGATGCGCGAGAATGCCGAGTACAGGCATGGGAGGCGCCCGTCAATTGAAGCCAGCTCATGCCGTTAGGCAGCTCCTGGGGCGCTGTTTTGCCCACCGACTTGACAATCGAACCCCTCCCGGTGTGCCACAGCACTTCCGTCTGATAGGGCGCCTTGAACTCGACGAACACCGTGGCCGTCAGGTGGCTTCCGGAAGCTGGAATGGAGAAATCCGCGTCTGGGAAATAGCGGAAGGCCAGCTGCTGCAAACCTTTAACGCCTCGCCGGGACTCGGCCAGGCCGCTGTTTTGACTCCCCGTAAATAGCGATTGCCTTGCTTGTTGTCAAACCCTGGCCCGCTGCTGATGGGGACCTTTGAGCCGCTGATTCATGCCAAGCAGCCGCTCCACAAGTTCCTGCACTTCGCGCTCAAGCCGGCACATGTCCTCTCGGGCCTGAAGCACAAAAGGATCCTCGGCCGCGGCAACGTGGGCATGTTCGTAGCCCTCGATGATGCGGGCGCCGCGTTCATCGTCTTTGGCCTTGGATTGTTCCACGTCGCGGGCGATTCTCTGAAGGATTTCGGGCAACTGACGCAAAGCGGCGACGACGTCCTGAATTCCCAGCTCATTCACGAGAACTTGCCGGGCGTGCTCCCAATCGCGATTGCTGTGCGGCGCGCGCAGCAAGTCATTCAACGATTCACGGGGAAGCTGGTCCAACGAAGCGGTCACTTGCTCTTTCAGACTCAGCAGAGCGTAGTATTTGATGAACAGGCGGTATGATTCAATGGCGGACGTGCGATGCGCTTCCAGCATGAAGTTCTTGCCGAGTCCCTCCAGGTCGCGCTCGGTATAGACCTCGCGCGGCGTTGATACTGTCTGCAAGCGGCGGCAGGCGGCGCGCATGAGATCGACGATCGCCGGCCGGAACACGCGCAAATCGAATTGGGATCGGCTGGCCCGGTTGCGTGCCCTGAATTTACCCTCGGTGCGCTGCACGGCGAAGAGATTATCCGTCAACAACCATGCCGGGATGATCTGGTTCAACGCCGGAGAGATGCCGGCGTGCGCCAGCGCGGGCGTATTAATCAAGGAAAATGGGTAGAGCACTTTTTGCGGCAGGAGCGTGACCCCGGCAGCCACCACGGTGTAAGGCGCCTGGCTCAAATCGACCGGGAACTTCACGTTTATGCCGAGGCCCAGGAAGGCTCCTTCTCCCGGCCAGCATTCTTGATCCGGCGCCTTGGACGTATGATTGGCGCCCACGTTGGCGCCGTAGCTCACGTTGCCGCGCCCTTCCGGCCAGTAAGTGGCAATCAGCAGCGACTGGTGGTGCATGTTGACAAATGGTCCCATCAGGCTCGCCGTTACTTCTCCCGCGGCGATATGCGTATTGGCGCCGAGCAGGCTATTTTTGACCTTGCCGTGCTCCTCGACGTGGGATTGCTCGGTGAGCACGGAGCGTTCGACAATTGCCAGCGAGGTGACGCTGCTGCCCCATTGCAGAATCGAGCCGCGCACGCAGGCGCCCGACTCGATCCGTGTTGGTTCTGCCGCGTCGCTTAGCAGGGTGCTGTCCGTCACCAGGGTCGCGCCGTCAATGACGGCAAAAGAGCCGACATAAACATTCCGCACCCTGGGAGTGCTGCGCACGCAGGCAGAATGGCCAATATAGCCGCGGCAGGAAGTCGCTCGGGCTGTGTAATCCGCGACGGCGCGCGTGTAGGCATCAAGAAAGCCCTTGCGCACGCGCATCCCGGCGACCTCGGCAGCGCTCTCGACATCGATCTCGGCGTAGAGCGCCACTTCACGACCGCCGGTTTCGATGCCCAGCGATAGCTCGATGCCGTTGCCGAACGTGGTCCGCGGATCACAAGTAATCGCGCCGCAGTCCAGCAGGGTCGCGCCGTCGGCCACGACATAGTTCGCCAGCAGCTTGACATCGCGGATCAGCACATCGCCGCCGATCACGCAGTCGCATACGGTGCTGCCGTAAATGCCCGCCGGCAGATCGAACCCTTCCGCCACACGCACCTGTCGCAAGCAACGGCCAAGAAGTACGTCGCCATGGAAACTGGAATTGCGCAGGCGTCGCCAGTCGAAGCCGTCGGCGACCTTGACACGCGACCAGTCGGGTGACGAATTGCCGTCGCCTTCCAGGCGCGTGATCTCATCGCGATAAAGCGGCCGCAACAGTAAGTCGCCGAGCACCAGGTTCTTGCCGTTATCGCGGCGAATAGAACTGACCGTGCGAAGCAATTCCGATTCGGCGAGCGCCGTGCGCAGCCTGGTGAGAACCTCATCTCGCATATTGCTTCCGTCGCTCATAGATTTATTCTACCGTCACGCTCTTGGCCAAGTTCCTCGGCTTGTCCACATCGCAGCCACGCAGCAGGGCGATGTGATAGGCCAGCAACTGCAGCGGCACGACCGCTACCAACGGCTGCAGGTACTCCGGCACTTCCGGCACGTAAATGACATCATCCGCCCGCGCCGCTACTTCCTCATCCCCCTCGCAGGCAATCGCAATCACTGGGCCGCCTCGCGCCTTGATCTCTTCCAGGTTGCTCATCACCTTGTCAAACACCGCCCCACGCGGGATTAGGAATACCGACGGAGTCTCCTGGTCCACCAGGGCAATCGGACCATGCTTCATCTCCGCCGCGGCGTAGCCTTCGGCGTGGATATAGCTGATCTCCTTGAGCTTCAAGGCGCCTTCCAGCGCCACCGGGTAGAGGAATTGCCGGCCCAGGTACAGGCAGTTGCTGATGCCGGCATACTTCTCGGCTATGATTTTCACTGCTTCATGGCAGCCCAGGGTGCGGCGGATGGCGTCCGGCATGGCCCTAAGCTCGTCCAGCATACGACCACCTTGCAGGCTGGACAGGTGCCGCATCCGGCCCAGGTAGAGAGCTAACAAAGTCAGCACGGTGACCTGGCTGGTGAAGGCCTTGGTGCTGGCCACGCCGATCTCCGGACCGGCGTGCAGGTAGACGCCGCCGTCACATTCGCGGGCGATGCTGCTGCCCACGACGTTGCACAGCGCCAGCGTGGGATGCCCCTTGCGCTTGGATTCGCGCAGGGCAGCCAGGGTGTCGGCGGTCTCGCCGGACTGGGTGATGGCCAGCACGATGGTATTGCGGTCGATGGGGGGATTGCGGTAGCGGAACTCGCTGGCGTATTCGACCTCCACGGGGATGCGCGCCAATTCCTCAAAGAGATATTCGCCCACCAGGGCAGCATGGTAGCTGGTGCCGCAGGCGGTGAAGATGAAGCGTTCGGCGCGGCGAAGCTGCTGGCTGTCGAGGTTGAGGCCGCCGAAATGGGCGCTGGCGTCGGCGTCCGAGAGCCGGCCGCGCATGGCGTTTTCCAGCGCCTCGGGCTGCTCGTAGATCTCCTTGAGCATGTGATGCTCGAAGTCGCCCCGATCGCCATCGCCGGCGTCCCAATCGATTTGCTGCACGCGCGCTTCCACGCGCATCTGGTCGGCGTCCAGGATATGCCAGGAATCGCGTGACAGGACACACATCTGGCGATCCTGCATATAGACCACGCGCTCGGTGTTGCCGAGCAGCGCCATGGCATCGCTGGCCAGGAAGTGCTCGCCGTCGCCGACGCCGAGCACCAGCGGACTTCCCTGGCGGGCGCCGATGAGGATATCCGGGTTGCGCGGGCTGAGGACTGCCAGGCCATAAGTGCCCTTGAGCATGGCCAGCGCTTTGCGGACCGCGGCAACCAGGTCGCCGTTGAGATAAAAGGCAATGAGCTGCGCGATTACTTCCGTATCGGTATCGCTGCGAAAGACAACCCCCTCATCCTGGAGCATGCGCTTGAGACTGGCGTAGTTTTCAATAACACCGTTGTGAACGACCGCGACCAGGTTATCACCGCCGATATGAGGATGAGCGTTGCGATCGTTGGCGGGACCGTGTGTCGCCCAACGCGTGTGGCTGATGCCATGACAACCCGGGATGGGCCGCTCCTGCAGGTGCGTCGCCAGATCGGCAATGCGTCCGGCGCGCTTGCGGAGATGCAGGCGGTCGCCGGTAAGGGTGGCCAAGCCGGCGCTGTCGTAACCGCGATACTCCAGACGCCGGAGGCCTTCGACCAGAATCGGCTCTGCCTCGCGGCCACCGACATAGCCAACGATTCCGCACATACTTGCTCTCCGTCGAGTCTGCAGGGTGTGGAGTAGCGGCACGGCAAGGTAAGAGGGAGGGTTCTCCATGTCAGTTGCCATTGCCGCGGCCTTGGCTGACGGGGAGGCCCTCACGTCGAGTCTCCATGCTCTTCGGGCATGGACGCAAGGGGAAGGCCAAAGCACCTTTGGACACCTATCCGACCGACAATGGAAAAAGCAAATGGGATGCCGCTTGTAATGAGCCTCAAGCCGACGACGGTGGCTCTCACCGGATTGTATTGCGCACTAAGTAGTTATGTATGGCAGGAGCCGAAAGGCGTGTATCAGGCAGATTAGCTGACACATTAACGGGCGGCGCTAACGATGTTAACTCAACTTAACACCGCTGCAAATTCTGAATGGACGCGGGTCTTATCCGAACGACTGCAGCACAGCGGCTGGCATCTGCGTCTGCCATTCACAGCCGACCAGCCAGCGGCTGCCCACCTGGCGACAGCTTTTCACGATGGCCTGGGCCCATAGCCCGACTTCGCCGGATTTGATGGCCCGTACTTTCAGCTTCGCCTGTTTGGGAAAGGCGCGTCCCAGCGAAACGCAAATGCCGCAGCAGGAGCGGTCGACTATCCAGCCATCGATCAGCACCGTGGCGGCAATGGCCGGGATGATTTGCACGGTGACGGCGCTCCCCTTGCGGCGCGCCGCTTTGCGCCGCTCCTTGACGCTGCCATGGACGAAGGGGTCGATGTCGCTGCTGCTGGCATTTTTGTGGGTCTTCTGGACCCGCGCCACCGCCTCATAGCGATCGCTCCAGCTCAGGAATTTGCGCAGCTCCTCTTGGCTGCGCTGCTTGACAAAGCTAGCGCCAATGAGCCAGCGGCCTTCGGATTGTTTCGTGGCCCGGCGCACGCGGATCAGGTGCGGGGCATAAACGATATCGCCGTTCCGGCGCAGAACCGTCAGTTCGAGGATGGTGCCCTTGGGAAACGCTTCGTCGAGCGTGAGGCGGATGCCCGCGGCGGATACATCCTGGACGATGCCGAACAGCGCTTCGTCACGGCTCTTGCCGAATGGCCGGCACTGGGCTCTGACGTTGCAGCGATGCCGCGCCGCGCGGCGGCGCTCCAGGGCCGTGGTCTCGGCAAGGATTTTGGTATCGGCATCAAGTTTCCAGTGGGACATGAGGTTTCTCTGTCAGGGTAGGTTGCATCGTGGGCCAAACAAACTTAGGTTCCAGCAGACGGATCGTCAAATTGACTGCCTCAGGCAGACATTTGAGGGCTGGCCTCAATCAGAGGTCAATCAGAGGTCAGAGATCAGAGGTCAGAAGCCCGCCCGACTGTCGCTTGTGACTGCTGATCTCTGACTTCTGACCTCTGACCTCTGTTTTTGACGGTACCATGCGCGCATGCTAGGTTTGCTGCGTAAGACTCGTACTTCCTCAAAATGCGGAGCCCTTACTCCCGTGCCCGAATCCGCCTTCTGGAATCCCTATGTCCCAGCAAACCATGACCGACGCACCCGGCTTGATGGATAGGCTCCTGGGTCACTCCACCTTCGAGCCGGACGAGCCGCGCACCCTCGAGCAGGCCGGCTTGAACGAAGCTCTCGTGGACGCCTTCATCTGCAAGCAGGTGAAGGTCCTGGGTAGTGCCTGCGGCCGTGCCCTCGCCGAACACCTGTGCCTGCCCTTCGGCATTCTGGAGGAGCGCTTTCAACGGCTGCGTTCGCGGCAGATTCTGACGCACAAGGGTTCGGCGCCGCTTAACGATTACATCTACACGCTGACCGAGGAAGGCCGCGAACACGCCCAGCGTCTGCATGCCGCCAGCGCTTACGTGGGTCCTGCGCCGGTGCCGCTCGCCGACTACATCAACGCCGTCGAGGCCCAGACCATCACGGCAGAGTCACCGCAGAAAGAGCAGCTCGAGGCGGCCTTCCAGGATATCTCCATCAATACCGCGATGTTCAATCGCCTGGGCCCGGCCATCAACTCGGGCGCCGGTCTGTTTCTCTACGGCCCGCCCGGCAACGGCAAGACCACGCTGGCCGAGCGCATCACGCTCTGTTTCGGACAGGAGATCTGGCTGCCGCGCGTGCTCATCGTGGATGACGAAATCATCAAGCTCTATGACCCGGCCTATCACAAGGACGTGCCCGTTTCCCAGAACATGATCTTCCGCCAGCAGTCGCACGACCAACGCTGGACCAAGATTCGCCGGCCGACGGTCATTGTCGGCGGCGAATTGACCATGGATTGCCTGGAGATCCGCCACGATCCGCGCTCGAACATCAGCGAAGCCCCGTTGCAGATGAAAAGCAACAACGGCTCGCTGCTCATCGACGACTTCGGGCGTCAGCGCCTGGATCCCGTGGAGCTGCTCAATCGCTGGATCGTGCCGCTGGAACGGCGCTTCGACTTTCTTACCCTGGCCTCGGGCAAAAAAATCCAGGTGCCCTTCGATCAGCTCATCCTCTTCTCCACGAACCTGGAACCGACCGACCTGGCGGACGAGGCGTTCTTGCGGCGCATTCCCTACAAGATCAATGTGCCCGACCCGGACGAGGAAGAATTTCACCGGCTGTTCGAGATCTACGCGCCGACAATCGGCTGCGACTATAACCCCGAGGCCGTGGATCATCTGCTGAAGCAGCATTATCGCCCGACGGGCCGGCCGCTGCGCCGCTGCCACCCGCGCGACCTGCTGCTGCAAACGCGCAATTACTGTCGGTATGTGGGATGCGAGGTGGAAATGAAGGCGGAAACCTTCGACCTGGTGGTCGAAAACTACTTCACTGTGGTGGGCAACCAATGCAAGACCTCCTCGCAGCAGATTTAGATCTGAAGGCGGCCATGCCGTACCTGGAGCACTTTCCCGAAAACGACGGCGTGCCCCAGCGCATCCCCCTCATGGAGTTGCCCTTCCGTTTGGGCCGCAACCCCGGCCTGGACTTCACTGTCTATTCCAGCCAGGTATCCAAGGAGCATGCCGAGATTGCCTGGGCGGGCAAGGAGTATCACATCCGCGACCTGGGCAGCACCAACGGCACCTTCGTCAACGGCCGCCGCGTCATAGAAGCACCGTTGGTCCCGGGCGACATCATTCACCTGGCGCGTAAGGAATTTCGCTTCGGCGTGGTCGTCGCCACCCCCGGCGACACGGCCAAGATGTCCCGCACCATGCCGGCCATGCCCGAGCTTCCGACCAGCCTCATCCAGGGCAGCGAACATCTCCGCGAGCTCATCAAGCTGCGCAAGGTGCGCGTGGTGTTTCAGCCGATCGTGCACATGGAAACCCAGAACTTGCTCGGCTACGAAGCGCTCGGTCGCAGCACGCACGGCAAGCTGGCCACCAATCCGGCGGAGCTTTTCCAGCTCGCCGATCAATGCCGGCTGGCGCCGGAGTTGAGCCGGCTGTTCCGTAACGTGGCCGTTGAAGAGTCGGCGGCCTTGCCGCGCGGCGCCCGCATCTTTTTGAACCTGCATCCCTCGGAGAAGCTCGACGCCGAGCTGGTCGAATCCGCACGCGTTCTGCAGCAGAAGTTGCGCAGGGGACAAGTGCTCGTCCTGGAAGTGCACGAGGACATGGTTACGGACCTGGAAACGCTGCGGACGCTGCGCGGCCGCCTGCGTGAATTAAAGATCGAGATGGCCTACGACGATTTCGGCGCCGGCCAGGCCCGGCTCGAGGAACTCGCGGAAGCCTCTCCGGACTATGTCAAGCTGCACATGCGTCTGATTCGCGGCATCCAGGAGTCACGCACGCGCCAGGGACTGATCCAGGCCTTGAACAAGCTCAGCCATGAGCTCGGCGTCAAGCAAATTGCCGAAGGCATCGAGACGCCCGAAGAAGCCAAGGTCTGCCGCAGCCTCGGCTGCCGCTTCGGGCAAGGCTTCCTCTTCGGCCGGCCGCAAGCGGCTGCGCTGATGAAATGCAAGTGAATCACGCTTCGCCAGTCTTGCCTGCGCCGTCCGCGGCAGCTCCGCGCGCACTTAGGATGATCAACCAAATCGCCACAAAAAGCAGCAGCGCCCCGACAGGCACGAGCAAGACTCCGGGGGAGGGATCAGCCTCGCTGTGGCTGACGCCGCCGAGGAAAAATCCTGCGGGAATGAGCGCCAGAGCATCCAGAAGGAAGAACGAGGTCAGCTTCAGACGCGTTTCGCTCCAGCGGCCAAAGTGCGTGAGGCTCACGGCGAAAGCGATCTGCACGAGGGCGAGGAGCGTCCCATGAGCGTGGGCGAGCGTCCAGAGCTCGCGGCGCAGCTTGTGGCCCGGGTCGAGATAAAAACCGATCTTGAAGCCGTGCAGCGTCTCGAGGAAGCCGCCGAGACTCAGGAAGATCAGCAAGCCGCACCAGCCGAGCAGGTAATGACGGCGCGCCAGCCGTCGCCGCAGTTCGGCCACGGCATCATTCGTGAATGGATACATCCGGGTCGATCCGTTTTTTCAGGAGTTGCTGCAGCACGCGGTCGCTGGGCTGACCATTTTCGTCCAGGGGCAGATAGGCATGAGGACGGCGCCTTGCTCGAGACGTGCCTTGCGCTAGTGCGCGACCAAGCGCCTGCAACTGCGCAGTTCGCTCCACGCGACCGGCAAGGTAATCGTAGCCCGCCGCTTCTTTCTCATGGAGAGAACGCAGAGCACGATGACCCAGGTAGCGCACCGCGGGATAGCGTTCTGCCTCAAGGAGTCGAACCAGCAGCAGTCCCATCCAGTTGGTGCCGCTAGCACTCTGAGCGGCCGGCCAGGAGAAAGCCCCGGCAACGACGACCCGGCTGCGGGCATCGCTCTGACAGAGATGCAGCAGCGCGGACGAGTATTTGCTGTCGTCTTCCGAAAGCGTCACGGGCGCTCGGCCGTACCATTCTTGCAGACGCTCTTGCGTCCAGCTCAACGACTTGTCGAGGTGGCACAGATTGCAGGCATGCGGCTTACCGGTGCCCAGACTGTCCTTGATGCGCAGTCCCTCGATGCGATG
>DASZFN010001216.1:0-8485 GCA_035939715.1 Gemmataceae bacterium
CTTGGCCATGGAAGAACCCTCGAGTGTTCGGGAAATGCGTGCGGAAAGGATACACCGCAAATTCCGCCCAGCCAGCAAAGCTTGCCATTCCGCATTTGAGGCTCGGCTGAAAGTGTATCATTAAAGTGTAAAGGATACGGCCGCGTTGTCAATCATTTACAAGCCGGCAATGCGGGGCTGGAGGGCAGGGTTTAGCGGCTATGCGGCTCGGGGTCATTAGTCATTGGTCATTCGTCATTCGCTCGGCGAATGACGAATGACCAATGACTAATGACGAAGTTGGTCATGGAGGACCGCACGTGCACTTGACCGCCCTGGTGGAACATGTCGAGCATGTTTGTTGCCGTTACCGCCTGACGGCATTTCGGCCTTACCTGGAAGACGCGGGCCATCAGTTGCAATTTGTCACCTTGCCGCACGGCTGGCTGGCGCGTTTGCGAGCCATCCACGCGATCCAGCACACCGACGCCGTCATTGTGCAACGCAAGATGCTGCACTCCTGGCAGCTCTACCTGTCGCGGCAGCGGGCACCGCTGCTGATCTTCGATTTTGATGATGCCATCTTCATGCGCGATTCCTATTCGGCGAAGGGGCTGTACAATCCGCGCCGGCTGAAGCGCTTCACGACGATGGTGCGCGCCGCCGATGCCGTGGTTGCCGGCAACAACTTTCTGAAGGAGCAAGCGGCCGTGCTGTGCGGCACGGAGCGCATCTATGTCGTGCCGACCTGTGTGGATCCGCAGCGCTATCCGCTCGCCGACCATCACCGCCAGGGACCGGCCGTGCAACTGGTTTGGATAGGCTCGCGCAGCACCATGCACGGCATTAGTGCCATGCAAACGGTGCTACAGCATATACACGAGCGCTGGCCGGGCATCTGTCTAAAGATCATTTGCGACCGTTTCCCGCAGTTGCCGTCCATGCCGGTGCTTTGCTGCCCGTGGACAGCCGCCGGCGAGGCACAAGAACTGGCCACGGCCGACATCGGCATCAGCTGGATGCCGGACGACTTGTGGAGTCGCGGCAAATGCGGACTCAAGGTGTTGCAGTACATGGCGGCCGGCTTGCCCGTGGTGGCCAACCCGGTCGGCGTACAGGCGGATATGGTGCAGCATGGGGAGACCGGTTTCCTGGCCAGCACGCCGGAAGAGTGGGCCGAGGCAGTCGGCCGGCTGGCCAATGATCCCGCCTTGCGCCAGCGCATGGGGCGCGAAGGCCGTCGCCGCGTGGAAAGCGACTTTAGTGTTCGCGCGGGCGCTAGCCGATGGCTGGCGCTGCTGCTGGATCTGCAGAGCCGGAGGGAAGCGGCTTGAGGGAGACTGGCGGGACGCTGACGGAAATAGAGGCAGACGGCGTGCGCTGGCAGGTCTTGCCGGAGTGGCAAAACTTGCTTTTCGGGCCGGCGGGGCTGCGTCTGGAAGAATGGCTGCGCGACGGCCTGGCTCAGGTCGTCAAGAATGGCCCCCATCGCACGGTCTATCGCGTGTCGCTGCCCGGTTTGAGCTTCTATCTCAAGCATTACCGCCTTCAGGGTCTACGCGCGTGGTGGCGGCAGCTTCTTCGCCCGGCCCGAGCCCGTCTCGAATTCGAGCGTGCCCTGGCCGTGGCGGCGCGCCGCGTGCCTACGATCCGTCCCCTCGCCGTGGGGGAAAGTCGCCTAGGCCGCGCTCCCGGCGATAGCTTCTTGATCACGCGCGCGCTCGACGCCGCCGAACCGGTCAGTAGCTTCATCGAATCCATTTTGC
The DNA here is from genome assembly GCA_035939715.1 of Gemmataceae bacterium. Lineage (GTDB taxonomy): Bacteria > Planctomycetota > Planctomycetia > Gemmatales > Gemmataceae > DASZFN01. The sequence continues at coordinate 1,746 of DASZFN010001216.1, forward strand.
CGAAGCTGGCAGACCACGACCGCACGCGCCTGCGGCAAGGCCTCGCCACTGCCCTCGGCGAATTCGTGGCTCAGTTGCATGATGCGGGCATCCTGCATCACGACTTCCATCCGGCCAACATCCTCGTGCGCGTCGAAGGAGAACATCATCCGCGCCTTCATCTGATCGACCTCGATGGCGTTCGTCTTAGCCAGCCCCTCTCCTGGCGCGCGGGGTTGAAAAACCTGATCGTCCTCAACCGCTGGTTCATGCTCCGCGTCAGTCGGTCGGATCGCCTGCGCTTCTGGCGTGCCTATTGCCAGGCTCGCCGCCGGCCAGGCGGTAGACCTTTGCGGTCGGCCGATTCAGGTGACTCACTGTCCCGGGACAGGGCGCCCTGCCGTTACCAAGTGCTTCGAGAGGCCGCACGCGAACTGGAACGTCAAAGCCTGCGCTCCAACCTGCGCTTCTGGCGCAAACGCGATCGGCGCTGCCTTGCCTCCAATCGTTACTACTTGCGTTGTTGCTCTGCCATAGCGCAGGGTCATGCGGTGCGAGAACTCGATCCGGATGGTCTTGCAAAGCTACTTGCCGATCCGGACGCTCCCTTTATGCGACCAAGCCACAAGTTACTCAAGGATTCGCGCAGCTCCACGGTGGCGGAACTGGATCTGGCGGTGAAGGGAGTCCCACGTCCGGTCATTTTCAAACGCTTCCGCGTAAAGCACTGGACAGACCCCTGGCGTGCTTTGCTGCGCTGGTCGCCGGCTTTGCGTTCGTGGATCCATGGGCAAGGGCTACGCGAGCGCTTGTTGCCGACCGCCAGGCCGCTGGCCGTATTTCATCGTCGTCGCGGTTGGCTGGCTTGCGAAGGCTATCTCGTCACCGAAAAGCTTGTCGATGCCGTGGACCTTCATGCTTATCTGGCCTGGCTGACTTCTCTGAGCGGCCCGGAACGGCAGGCCTTGCTGCGATGTCGTATTGATCAGGTTGCACACCTGGTGCGCCGCCTTCACGAACGACAGCTTTCCCATCGCGATTTGAAAGCCGTCAATATTCTTCTTACCCAGGAGGCCGCCTGGCTAATCGATCTGGTGGGCGTGACGCGTCAGCGCAAACTCCCTGAAGCCAGACGCTTGCAGAATCTCACGCGCCTTCATGCCAGTTTTCATAACAACAGCTTCCTGACAAGGACCGATAGGCTGCGCTTTCTACGTACCTATTTGCAATGGGGACTCATGGGCCGGCAGGGTTGGAAGCAATGGTGGGGTGCGTTGGAGAAAGCCACCCAGGCGAAGGCGGAGCGCAACGCACGCCATGGCCGGCCGCTCGCCTGAGCATAAAGCGGCTGCACCAGCCCGAAGCGCCAGCGAGGACCTCGCTGCCGCGTCGGGTTGGTGTGCCGCCGAATTGCGCATGCCTGGACTCGGCTGGTCAAATTTCATTTCAGAGCGTAATATCTGCGGCGCTGGGACGGAACACCCGGCGCCATTCAACCGGAACTCTGCAAGATGAGGCAAGCCAATCCAGGTCGTGCACTCCATGCGCCTATGGTCGGAGGCCAAGAGGTCCATGGTCTGTGCCGGTTCCCTGTGCGGGTCGCTGCCTGGCTCGCGCTGACGCTGGCAACGGGATGCTCGTCCTTTCACCTGGGAACAGCGCTCCCGGATAATCCCGACAAGCCGCCCCGGGCGCCGCTGCTGGCCGCGCCCAGCAAACATCCCTATCGCGTCTCGCAATTCGTGTTTCTGGCGGATTTCGAAGTCAAAACCGATCAGCCTCTATTCCGGGAGCTCGGCACGCTGCCCGATCAGGTGTTCAAGGAGCTGCAACTGCCAGCGTCCAGCACGATCATCCAGGTCTATCTCTTCGAGGATCGTGACAAATATGAACACTTCATGCAGGCGCGCTATCCCGAGTTGCCCAAGCGCCGTGCTTTCTTTGTGGCTCAGCCGCGCAGTGTGGGCGGCGGCGAAGATCTCCTGGTTTATACCTTCTGGGGCGAGCGCATCCGCGAGGACTTGCGCCACGAACTGACCCACGCCCTGCTGCACAGCATCCTCAAGGATGTGCCGCTCTGGCTGGACGAGGGCCTGGCCGAATACTTTGAGCTGCCGCCGGAGTCGCATGGCGTGAATCAAGGCCACCTGGAACAACTGCGTGCGCAGGAGCGCGACTCCTTCAAGGCCAGCCTCATGCGTCTTGAGGAACTGGGCCAGGTGCAACAAATGGCCCCGGCCGAATACCGCGAGGCCTGGGCCTGGGTCCACCTTATGCTCCGCGACAAGCCGGAAGCCAAAGCTGTGCTGACCGCCTACCTGCAACAGCTCCGCACCAACCCCAACCCGGGCCCTCTTCGGCCGCGTTTGGCAGTCGTCTTTCCTGAACTCAATGACGCGCTTTACCAGCACCTCACCAGCCTGGAGAAGACGGCACACTCCGAGCCGGCCGCACAACGCTGAGTTTGGCGTGCGGCGGCGCGACGCCGCTTTGCATGAGATTAGGTCTGCATTATAACCCGACGCGCCAGCAAGGAGCCCTCGCTGGCGCGTCGGGTTACAATGCTGAACGCCGGGCTCCAAAGCGGCGTCGAGCCGCTGCACTCTAAATTAGGTCCCCGGCGCAGCGTTGATGGGCCGGAAGGAAGATACAATAGCAATTGGACTGGAGCAAAGGCGCCCTCTTCTTGTGGTCCACTTCCATGAACATCCTCGTCACTGCCGGGAATACCTATGTGCCGATCGATCAGGTGCGGGGCATTACCAATATTTTTACCGGCCGCACCGGTAGTCAGATCGCCACGCACGCCTACCAGTTCGGCCACCACGTGACGCTGCTGACCTCTCATCCCGAGCTGGTTGAAAGGGTGGCCGACACACGCTGGACCGTGCAGACGTATCGCACGTTTGATGACTTACAGCAACTGATAGAGCGATCGCTAGTAAACGGGGGATTCGATGCCCTGATTCATTGTGCGGCCGTGAGCGATTTTCAACCGGCCGGCGTCTATGCCCCGGCTCCCCATACGCACTTCGTCACGACCGATTGTCACTGGGAGAGCCGAGGGCCGCGGCCGCCGGCGCTTGTGGACCGGTCGGCCGCCAAGGTCAAAAGCAGCGCGCCGGAACTCTGGCTGCGCCTGGTGCGGACGCCCAAGCTGGTCGATCGCGTGCGCAGCGACTGGCGGTTTGCAGGCGTGCTCGTCAAGTTCAAACTGGAGGCGGGAGTGAGTGAGGAGGAATTGTACGATGTTGCCGAGCGCTCACGGGTGCAGTCCAACGCCGACCTCATGGTGGCGAATACGCTCGAAGGGGCGCAAACCTGGGCGTTCCTGGGACCCGTCGACGGCCATTACGACCACGTGAGCCGGGCCGATCTGCCGGCCCGCTTGCTGGCGGCGGTCGAGCGCGTCCACAAGGAGCGGACTCATGGCTAAGGTGCTGCTGGGCGTCACCGGTTCCGTGGCGGCCATTCGTACGCCGGAGTTGTACCAGCAACTCAAACAAGCCGGCCACCAGGTCAGGATCGTCGCGACGCGCGCGGCCCTCTATTTCTTTGACCCTGCCAGACTTGACCCGGTGGCGCGCCATCGCAATCCCGATGTTGTCACGATCGATGAGGACGAGTGGCCTGGAAGCTCGGCAGGAAATCATTACCGCCGCGACGACAAGGTTCTGCACATTGAATTGCGCCGCTGGGCCGACCTGCTCTTGATCGCACCGCTCGACGCGAACACCCTGGCCAAGCTCGTGGTTGGGTTGGCCGACAATTGCTTGACCTGCGTTTGGCGCGCCTGGGATCCAGCCCGGCCGGTGATTCTGGCGCCGGCCATGAACACGCTCATGTGGGAACATCGCCTAACCACCCGCCATCTGCGTCAGTTGGCAGCTGATGCCGGCGCGGGCGTGGCGCCGGACAACCTGGATCTCGACAGCCTCATTGCCTGGATGAACCGGGAGTGCCTGGGGTTGAAAATCGTCCCGCCGGTAAGTAAGCGGCTGGCGTGCGGCGACGTCGGCGTGGGCGCCATGGCGGATCTCAAAGAAATCATGGCCAAGGTCAACGTGCATGCCCGATGACCGCGAGGTACAGGTCTATCTGCTCCCGCAGCTGGTGCCGCCCGGCCGGCTCGCCGGCGGTGTGGCAGTCGTCGTCGATGTCCTGCGCGCCTGTACGACGATTGTTCATGCCTTGGCCGCAGGTTGCATCTGTGTGCGTCCGTGCCTGGAAGTCGACGAGGCCCGCGCTATGGCCGGTGAAATGCGCGCCGGCAGGGTGCTGCTCGGCGGTGAGCGCAACGGCAAGCCGCTCCCCGGCTTCGACCTGGGCAATTCACCGCGCGAATACAGCGTCAAGGTCTGTCGCGGCGCCACGCTGGTGCTGACCACGACCAATGGCACCCGCGCCCTGCATCGCGCCGTCGAAGCCGAGCGCGTCATGATCGCCAGCTTCGTCAACTACAGCGCCCTCTGCGAACAATTGCGGCAGGATATGCGTCCTGTTCATATCGTCTGCAGCGGCACCGAGGGCGAGATCTCGCTTGAAGACACATTGCTGGCGGGAGCGCTGGTCGATTTTCTGTGCGAGACCGTCGAGGTCCGGCTCAACGACAGCGCCCGCCTGGCGTGGGACTGTTTCGAGAACCACGGCCGCGTGCTGGCGGGCGCCCTGGAGATCGCCAAGGGAGGGGCCATGCTGCGCGACCTCGGCTATCATGAAGACATCCAGGCGGCCGCACAGGTGGACCAGTTCAACCTGGTCCCGGAATTGCGCCGCGACCCGCTGCGCGTGGAAGTCGGAGCGGTGGGGATTGTCAAGAATCATTGGCCGCAATGAGCACTGCCAAGCTGCCAAATGCCGACAGGAGCTTGGCAGTTGACTTTTGGGATGTAAGCCAATGCCAGGAATATGTTTGTGAAAAACGACTTCGCTGTCTGCCAAGCTGCCAACACAGAGGCACATTAAGATAGGCAGTATGGGAATTACTTTCCGGATAATTGCAAATACCTGTGCCATCATAAGTTGCGTTGGAGATGAGGAAACAACGCAGAGAGTTACTGAGGTGTTAGCCAATGGATATGGAGAAGTTGGTCGCGCTCTGCCGCCGACGCGGGTTTATCTTTCAGTCGAGCGAAATCTACGGCGGCATCAACGGCTTCTGGGATTACGGGCCGTTGGGAGTAGAGCTGAAGAAGAACATCAAGGACGCCTGGTGGCAGGATATGGTGCGCAACCCGCCGCCAGGGCCGGATGGGCAGGAGATCGCCATGGTAGGCGTGGACTGCGCGCTCATCATGAATCCGAAAGTATGGGTGGCGAGCGGACATGTGGGCGGGTTTGCGGATTGGATGGTCGATTGCAAAAAATGCCGGAAACGATACCGCGCCGATAAGGTGTTCTTCGAAGGAGCGAGCGCAACCGGCGACACTGCACCCCAGGTAGTCCTGGCGGTTGAGGCGAACGACAAAAAGGAGGCTCAGCAGTTGCTGGCGGCCGAGCGCGAGCGTCTTGTCAAGAAAAAGAGAATCCCCAGCGGTCTGACGCCGTCCCCGGTTGTCACGGCCCTAGAACTGCCGGCGGATTGGAAGCGTCCTTGTCCTGCCCCGGGATGCGACGGAGAATTGACCGAACCGAGGCAATTCAATCTCATGTTTGAGACCTATGTCGGCGCCGTGCGCGATGAGGACAACAAAGCCTACCTGCGCCCGGAGACGGCTCAGGGAATCTTTGCCAACTATCGTAATGTTCTCGACAGCACGCGGCTAAAGCTGCCATTTGGAATCGCCCAGGTCGGCAAAGCCTTTCGCAACGAGATTAACCCGCGCAACTACACCTTCCGGAGTCGCGAATTCGAGCAGATGGAGATCGAATTCTTTTGCCACCCGTCCGAATCCATGAAGTGGTATCAGTACTGGCGTGACGTCCGCATCAAGTGGTACAGTCAGCTCGGGATCAAATCCGCCAACCTTCGCCCGCGCGAGCAAGGAAAAGAGGAATTGGCTCATTACTCCATCGGCACCACCGACATCGAGTATCTGTTCCCCTTTGCCGAGGAACCTCAAGAGTTGGAAGGAGTCGCTCATCGCGGCGCCTATGATCTGACCCAGCACCAGAAGCACAGCGGCAAGGACATGAACTATTTCGACGAGGACGCCTGGGAACGTGACAAGGCAGGGCGGGGGACCAATTCGTTCAAGGAATGGCTCAAGAAGAATCCGCCGTCGCAGGAGATTGAGAAGTATCAGTTCGTGCCGCATGTCATCGAACCGTCCGCCGGGGCGGACCGCTTCACGCTGGCGGTCCTGTGCGAGGCTTACGCCGAGGATGAACTGGGCGGGGAGCCTCGGACGGTGATGCGCTTTCACCCGCGGCTGGCACCGATCAAGGCGGCCGTATTGCCGCTGGTAAACAAAGACGGCATGCCGGAGAAGGCGCATGCGCTTTATCGCGAATTGAAGCGCGAGTTCAATGTATTCTATGATGACAAAGGCGCCGTCGGCCGCCGCTACCGCCGCCAGGACGAGGCGGGAACGCCGTTCTGCTTCACCATTGATGGGCAGACGCTGCAAGATAACACGGTTACCCTGCGCGATCGCGACACTGCTCAGCAGACCCGCGTACCGATGAGCAGCGTGCGGGAGGAATTGCGGAGGCGTTTGCAGCCGTCAATCTAATGATTCAGAACAGCTCTCGCAGAGCACGCAGAGAGCGCAGAGAAAGACTCTGACGCCTCTCATCCGGTTTTTCTCTGCGCTCTCTGC
>DASZFN010001217.1:0-3794 GCA_035939715.1 Gemmataceae bacterium
GATCCGCCCGCCGTACATGGTGGCCAGCCAGTTGAAGAACTTGATGCCTGTCGGGATGGAGATCATGAAGGTGGACATTATGAAGAACAGGTCCGCGGTCCGGCTCATGCCCACGGTGAACATGTGGTGCGCCCAGACGCCAAGGCTGATGAAGGTGATGGCCGCGGTGGCGGCCGCCATGAACTCGTAGCCGAACAGGACCTTGCGGGCGAAGACCGGGATGATCTCGCTGACCATGCCGAAGACCGGCAGGATCAAGATGTACACCTCCGGGTGCCCGAAAAACCAGAAGATGTGCTGCCACCAGAGCGCGGAGCCGCCGTTCTGCACGTCGAAAAAGTGCGCCCCCAGGTTGCGGTCCAGTACGACCATCGCCAGACCGGCCGTCAGCGGCGGCATGGCAAAGATGATGAGCACCGAGGTCCAGAGCATTGTCCAGACAAAGAAAGGGACCTTGTGCAGGGCCATGCCGGGAGCGCGCATGGCAAGAATGGTGGCAATGAAGTTGATGCCCGCGGTCAGCGTGCCCACGCCGCTGACTATCAGGCCCAGCGCCCAGAAGTCGGTGGCGGTAGAGCGGGCGAAGGTGCGTTCGGTCAGCGGCGAATAGGCGAACCAGCCGATGGCCGGGGCGCCGCCGGTCGCAAAGCTGAAATAGACCAGCAGCCCGCCGAACAGCGTCACCCACAAGCCCAGGGCGTTCAGGCGCGGGAAGGCCATGTCCCGCGCCCCGATCATGAGCGGCACCAGGTAGTTGCCGATGCCGATCAGGATCGGCATGCCCATGAAGAAGACCATCGTCGTGCCGTGCATCGTGAACATCTGGTTGAAGACGTCCGGCCCGAGGAAGTCGTAGCGCGGCCACAACAGTTGCCAGCGCAGCAGCAAGGCCTCGATCCCGCCGACCACCAGGAAGACGACGGCCATGAGGACGTACATGATGCCGATCTTCTTGTGATCGACCGTGGTCACCCAGTCGTGGAGCACGGCCGTCCAGGGCAGGGCCGCCGGCTCACGCGTTGACTCCAGTGGTTCCTCAACGATGGCCATGTCCAAACCTAAAGAATTCACCAGAAGATGGAGACACACTTTTGTTAGCGAAGCGTCAACAGATAGCGGACGATATCCTCGCGCTCACGCTCGCCCAGTCCGAAAGCCGGCATCAGGCAGCCCGGTTTGATGGGCTGCGGATCGGCTACCCAGCGGCGGAGATTCTCCGGCGTGTTCGGGATCATCCCGGACGCGAGCGTCTGGCGGCTCATCAGGTGTGTCAGGTCCGGCGCGTAGCCGCCCTGCGCCGCCGTGCCGCGCACCCGATGGCAGTTGATGCACGACTGGGCGAGAAAAGCCGACCGGCCGGCACTGACCTGGGTATCCGCTATGGCCGGCTTTCGCTCGTTCTCCAGCCAGCGCTCGAAGTCGCGGGGTGAATCAACGACGACCCGGAGGAGCATGTTGGCGTGTTGGGTGCCACAGTACTCGGCACACTGCCCGAGGTACAACCCCGGCCTGTCCGTCTGGAACCACATGGAATTGACGCGCCCCGGGATCAGATCGGTCTTGCCTCCCAGCCGGGGTACCCAGAAGCTGTGGCACACATCCGCGGATTTCAGGGTCAGGTAGACCGGACGGGCAATGCCTTCCTCGCTGACCGGGATGTGCAGCTCATTGGCCGTGGTAAAGCCCAACTCACGGCCGTTGTAGTGGTCGTAGCCATACTCCCACCACCACTGCCGGCCGACCACGGTGACAAAGAGCGTGTTGTCCCCCGCGCGCGGCGGCGGCGGCGGCACGTTCACTTCCCAGAGGGTGCGTGCCGAGACCATCACCAGGACAAAGACCACCAGCGCCGGCGCCGCCGTCCAGGCGATCTCGATTGGCTTGCTTCCGTAGACCTGGGGTGGCTCCGGCGGCCTGGTCTCTCCCGCCGTTTCAGCAGGCAGCAAAGGCTGATTGGCGTTGCCGGTCGCGGCCCGGCGCCGGAAGCGAACGATGGAATAGACGAGGATTCCTTCGACCACAATAAAGATGAACCCGGTGATGGCCAGGACCAGGACGGCCAGCTTGCGGATCGATTCGGCCGAAGGGGAGGCCGGGTCGAAGATCGACAGGTTCTGCACGGACGCCAGAGTGTTGGCTAACAGTGAAGGAATCACCAAGATCACTCCGTGTTAGCGGACAAGCGACTCGCCGGCGACCTGCCGATGAGGTCCACCTGCCGGCGTCGCAGCCGGTCCCGCGGCGACCACGGGCGGTATTCTGGTTTGGTGACCTTCCCGCAACTCGTCCTCCGCGCGTTCGCGGAGAATCAAGGCCGCCTCGCTGTCCAGGCTGACCTTGACGATGTCTGGCCGAAACAGGAGGGCAAAGGTCCAAGAGGTCACAATGCGCAGCCTTCGGCCCCAACCCGGCATCTGCAGCAAGTAATACGTGCGCCGCACAAACCAGGCGAGCACGCCGCGCACCCGTACCTTGAGAAGCTGGCCAAACGCTTTGCCGTGACCCAGGGAACCCATCATGCCAAGGTTATCGTGGACGAACGGCCTCAGGGGCAGGCCATCGAGAACCGCAACGATGTTACGGGCCAGCACCTTGGCCTCGCGCAAGGCATGCTGCGCCAGGTTGGGATACGGTTTGCCGTCGGGCGCCGGGATGAACGCACAGTCCCCAAGCGCCCACACGTCCGGGTGACTTGGGCAGCGCATGGTGCCAGCGACCATGACGTGTCCGCGCTTGTCCTTCTCCACCGGCAGGCCGGCCACGACCGGATTGGGAACAATGCCGGCTGCCAGGATGATCGTGTCCGCTGCGATGGTTTCCTGCGGCAAATGGACCTTGCCGGGCTCGATGGCGCGTACAATGGTCCCGGTCCGGATTTCGGCCCCGCGCCGCGTGCCGAGCACCCGCGCTCCGTAATCGGCCAGCTTCGGGTTCATTTCCGGCATGATCCGATCGGCGCCATGGAGCAGGATGAAGCGGACCTGATCGCGATTCACGTTTTTGTAGAGCGGCGTAATGCCGTCCATGAAAGCGGTCAATTCGCCGAACAACTCCACGCCGACCAGCCCGCCGCCGATGATCACGAATGTGAGCAGGCTGCGTTTGCGCTCGGGGTCGGTTTCCACATCGGCGCGCTCCAGGCGCTCGATCACGTGGTTGCGGAGCAGGAGGGCGTCGGCAAGAGTCTTGAATGTGAAGGCGTACTCGGAGCCGGGAATCATGACTCGGTTGGTCATAGCGCCAAGAGCCAGCACCAGTTGGTCGTAGGCCAATTCGGCAGTCTCTGTTGCGGTGGTCAGGTGCACCAGGCGCCGCTCCAGGTCGATGCTTTGAACCTTGGCCTCGGCGAACTGGGCGGTGCGCAAGAAGGCACGGATGGGGAAGGAACAATTTTGCAAGTCCAGGGTCCCCGAGCACACCTCAAATAACAGCGGCGTCATCAGGAGGAAATTATCCCGGCTCACCAGAACGATTTCGACATCCTGGCGGCCTTTGCAAAGCTTCTCCAGGTGCCGCGCCGTATAGACGCCGCCAAAGCCGCCGCCGAGGATCACGATCCGCGTCTTCGGCGCGTGGGAATCTGTACTCAGGGCTGAACGTTCACGGCTCTCAGCGGCTGTCTGGCTCAAGGGCGTGCTCCCAGGAAGAGGCAGCGAGTCAATACGATCTTGCCGCCAGCCTAAGGCAATCGCCGTACCAATAAGGTACGTGTTTCCAGCCGTAGCGGTGGGCGAATGGACCCGCCCGCGACAATCTTCGTTCTTCTGTTATAGCCACAGAGGGCATTGGCGGCG
>DASZFN010001218.1:0-5801 GCA_035939715.1 Gemmataceae bacterium
GAATCCGGGGAGCGCATTGCCCAACCTGATCTGCAGAGTTCCTCGCTGTGTCGAAGTCCACAAACTGGGGCCCGACAGCTCGGCTTGAGTGCGCGGCTCGTCTTCCTGTAGCGCTTCTGAGAGCAGAGCACCGCGCGCAATTCGGAGCGCTGGTTCGTCAAAGTCCACGCCATAGATACTATTGGCCAGGATTCTTTGCTTTTGCCTTAAAGTGAGGGGCTGGCCACGCTTTTGCAAGCTGTGCCAATCGAGAAGATATCGATATGCGCCCAGGAGAAATGCGCCCGTGCCGCATGCGGGATCTAGAATGCGGAGAGTCGCCACTTCGGCTGAAGTTTTGCCTTCGCACAGCCTGCCCACCGTGTTCCGCACAATATGCTGCACGATATAACCGGGCGTGTAAAAGCTGCCGGTCAATTTCTTATTCCGATGACTGCGCTCTGCCCCTTCCTGAATCGATTTAAGCATGAGCAAGATTCTCGCTATAATCAGCGGCATAACCGAGCACGCGCACGCGCTAGATTCTAATGAACTTCAAGGTGATCGGCGAAATCAGCGATGTCCAAACAATCGCTGTTGGTGCGGCTATCCGGGAGTTACGCCGATTGCGTCGCGCATACGGTGGCGGTCGTTGGAGAAAGCTGAAAGGAATTGCCCAGGTTCGCCTTGAAGATGAAATGGTTTGCCGGGCCGAGGTCCATTGGTACGAGGCTCATGGGATAGGAAGGAAAGAAATCAAAATTAAGCATTTCTTGGACTAGTGTCATGGCAAAGAAGAAAACCGCCGCTCGTTTTGTGCTCTGCATCCAGAACGAAGAGTACCTAGCATCGCTTGAAATAGGGAAGGTATATCGTACGGTGGCGGATCTGGCGGCAGAGGCCAGGCAGTTTGTGCGCGTTATTGATGAATCGAAGGAGGATTACTTGTACCCCCGTAAATACTTCGTTCCCATTAAGCTGCCAGAGGCGGCCGCCAGGGCCTTGATAAAGGCGTCCTAAAAACGGCAAACTAGCTGGGGCCGCCTAAGTCCTTTCGTACTGATTCCCCGGCAAGCGCCGCACGATTTTCTTCATCTCCATCCGGAACAGCGCGCCGGTGATTTCCGGCACGGACAGTCCCAGTTGCTGGGCCAGATCATCGACGTGCTTTGACTGACCGGCGAGGAAATCCCAGATGCGGCGCTGGGTCTCGTCCAGAACAGGCGGAGGCGCCGGCCTGGAGAACTCGACCGTCGGCCGAACACCCTCTAGTTCTTCAAGGATATCTTCCACACCGCGGACGAGGACTGCGCCTTTGCGCAGGAGTTGATGGACGCCGGCACTGGCGGGGCTGTCCAGCAGACCCGGGACGGCAAATACCGGCCGGCCCTGCTCGGCGGCGTGGCTGGCGGTGATGAGGGCGCCGCTGCGCTCGGCAGCCTCAATGACCACGACGCCGCGCGACAGGCCGCTGATCAAGCGATTGCGCGCGGGGAACATGACGGCCATCGGCTCCATCCGCATGCTCGATTCGGTCAGGATGGCCCCGGCCGCGGCGACTTCATTCGCGAGGTCGGTGTGTTCCGGCGGGTAGATGCGTGACAGGCCGCCCGCCAGGACAGCGAGCGTCCTGCCGCCCGCCTTCAAGGCGCCCCGGTGCGCCATGCCGTCGATGCCCCGCGCCAGACCGCTAATGACCGTGTAGCCCGCTCGCGTCAGCTCGCCGGCTAGCCGTTCCGCCACTTTCCGGCCATAACTCGTGCACGCACGCGAGCCAACCAAGGCGACTGCCTTGCTGTCGCCTTCCTGAAGCGTGCCGCGCACGTAAAGCAGGTGAGGCGGGTCAGGAATTTCTTCAAGCGACTTCGGAAACCCGTCCTGGCCGCGCACAAGGAGTCGAACGCTCGTTTTCTCCATGAGCGCCAACTCCGCATCCACATCGACGCGCTGCATGGATTGTCTGAGCCCACGGGCGATTTTGGCGCCAATATGGGGCACTTCCTGGAGTTGCTCCGCGGTCGCCTGCAACGCCGCGCCTGCCGAACCAAAGCGCTGCAAGAGCGCGGTGGTCAAACGCGGACCCAGACCCGGCACGAGGTGCAAGGCGAGCAGGTCTCTCACAGCGGAGCTTGGGGGTGCGGACATGGGATTCCATCGCAGGTCAGGATTTTGATCCTGACGGGTTGCTTGCCCGGTCAGGATCGGCATCCTGACCTACGGCTTCTTCCAGAACGCGCCGCACCTCTGTTTCCGGAATGTCGTCGAACAGAGCGACTTCGCCAAGCCGCCGCGGCAAGATAAAGCGCATGCGGCCGGCCAACGCTTTCTTATCGCTGCGCATGGCCTCGACCAGATCGGAAACCGGCCAGCGCTCGGGCGCGGTCGGCAAACCGAATCGGGCCAGCAAGCGGCGCTGTCGCTCCGTCAGCTCGGCAGGTATCAAGCCGCGCCGTTCGGCCAGGCGGCTGGCGCAAACCATGCCTGCGGCAACGGCCTCGCCGTGCAGCCAATGGCCATACCCCGCCACCGTCTCAAAGGCGTGTGCAAAGGTGTGGCCGTAGTTCAGTACCATGCGTAAGCCTGTTTCTTCCCGTTCGTCTTTTTCAACGATCGAGGCTTTGAGCTTGCAACACGTGTCAACAACCACAACAAGGGGTTGCGGCCTCCTCTGGAGAATCTCTTGCGCGTTGCGTTCCAGGAACTCCAGGAAGTTTGCATCGAGACTCACCCCATATTTGACAACCTCGGCGAGGCCGCTGCGGTACTCCCGTTCGGGTAGAGTATCCAGGGCGCTCAGCTCAATCCAAACACACGACGGCTGGTGAAACGCGCCGATAAGGTTCTTGGCCCGTGCGTGATTGACGGCAACCTTTCCGCCCACGGAGCTATCGACCATGGCGAGCAAGGTCGTCGGCACCATGAGCAGCGGCAGTCCACGGGCAAACGTCGCGGCCACGAAACCCGCCAGGTCGCCGATGACGCCGCCGCCTACCGCCACCACCGCGGTCTTCCGGTCGGCGTGCAAGTCCGCCAGGCGATCGTAGAGCTGGCTTGCGGTGGCGAGCGATTTCTGGGCTTCCCCGGGAGGTAAAACGGCCAGTTCCGTTAGAAAGCCTCCGCCGCGCAAAGAAGCAACGACCTTTTCCGCGTAAGCCAGAATATTCTGATCTGTTACCACCAGAGCTAGAGAGCCGCCTGTGAGCTTGCGCGCGAAGGGGCCGAAGTCGGCCAGTCTGGCGTTGAGTATGATGTCGTAACTGCGCTTGTCCAAATGAACGCGAATGGGCATGTCGTTTTGCTCCGCCGCGTAAGCATCGCCTGGGCTGAGGGAAGAGGGGCGGGCGGTATTTAACCGCGGTTCAGAATAACACGGAGCGCAGCTGAAGGCTAGTAATCTTGCGAGCCTTGCCAGCGCTCGCTACAGTGACGTAGTCGCAGGGGCCTTTCTGGTGCAGTTTTTTTCTCTAGCAGCCCGTTGAAAAAGGGGACAGGACCTCTACTTACCATCGGAAAGGCGGAAGATTTTGCCATTTCAAAGGTCCTGTCCCCTTTTTCAACGGGCTGCTAGCGCATGGTGAGCAAAATCCGTGTTACCGGTTGGCAATGAACGCATCTGCGTCGTGGTCGGGCGCACGCGCCACAAAATGATGCAGATCGAGCTTCAGGAAGCCGCCAAGCGGGGCGCGCAGATGATCGAGCTGCGCCTCGACTTTCTTTCCAAGGCGCCGGACTTCAAACGCCTGCTCGCCAATCGGCCGTGTCCGTTCGTGGCCACGGTGCGCCGTCCGCAGGACGGCGGCCGCTGGCCGGGCGATGAGGAAGACCGGCACATGCTGCTCCGCCAGGCCATTGTCGGCGGCTTCGACTGGGTCGATCTGGAAACCGACGTGGCCGACGACATCCGCCGCTTCAAGGACGTCAAACGCATCATCAGCTACCACAACCTGCGCGAGGTGCCGCCCAATCTGGAAGAGATTCACGCCACCATGTGCCAGCAAGACGCCGACGTCGTCAAGATCGCTGTGTCCGCGCAGCGGCCGACCGACAATTTGCGCGTGCTCAAGCTGCTGCAGAACGCGCCGAAACCGACCGTGGCTTTTTGCATGGGCGATCTCGGCATTCCCAGCCGCATCCTGGGCGGCAAGTACGGCGCCCCCTTCACCTATGCGGCGTTCAACAAAGAGCGCGGTATTGCCCCCGGCATTCTCTCCTACGAGGAAATCAAACACGTCTACGATTATCCGGACATCAACGCCGACACCAAGGTATACGGCGTCATCGGCGACCCGGTGGCGCATAGCCTGAGCCCCCTCATTCACAACACCGCCTTTCGCAGCCTTGGCATGAATGCCGTCTATCTGCCGTTTCGCGTGCCGCGGCTGGCCCTGGAGCTGTTCCTCAAGGAGTTCGAGCGCATCCCGGTGTACGGCTACAGTGTCACCATTCCACACAAGGAGAACGCCGTCAGCCTGGCCGCCGAACGAGATCCTGCCGTGGCCTTGACCCAGGCCGCGAACACCCTGGTGCGGGGCGAGCAAGGCTTCATCGCCTATAACACCGATTACCACGCGGCGCGCGATTCCTTGCTGGCCAACTTGCCGGCCGGCCCGGACGGCAACGCCGGCACTCTCCAGGGCCGCACCGTGCTTTTGCTTGGCGCCGGCGGTGTGGCGCGCGCCGTCGCGCACACCCTGCATCGCGAGGGCGCCCTGGTGTCGATCAGCAACCGCACCCCCGAGCGCACGCAACGTCTGGCCGAAGAGGTCGGCTGCCGGGCCATCGACTGGGCCGCCCGCCATAACGTCGTCTGCGATACGGTCATCAACTGCACGTCGGTCGGCATGCACCCCAACATGGACGAGAGCCCGGTGCACCCGAGCCTCCTCAAGCCCGGGCTGGTGGTGATGGACTGCATCTATACGCCCGAGCAGACCTTGCTCGTCAAGGAAGCACGCACGCGCGGCTGCCATGTCCTGACCGGAGTGGATATGTTCGTGCGCCAGGCGGCCTTGCAGTTCCAATTATTTACCGGCAAGGAGCCCCCGCTGGAGCTCATGCGCACCGTCGTCAAAAAGGCGCTGTCGCCGATTGCCATGCGCGATGATATTTAGAACCGTGTCCCATCTTCCCCGGAGGACAGCGGCGGCCATGCCCGACTTGATCGACGCCGGCAAGAACCTGTTCTTGATCGGCTATCGCTGCACAGGCAAGTCCACCGTGGCGGAAATCCTCGCCGAAAAGCTTGGCCGGTCGTGGACGGATGCAGATGCGATCCTCGAAGCCCGCCAGGGTCGAACGATTGCCGAGATCTTCGCCGAGGAAGGCGAGACCGGTTTCCGCGACAGAGAGGCCGTGCTGCTAGAGGAGCTATGCGGGCGCAGGCAACACATCGTCGCGACAGGGGGCGGCGTTGTCTTGCAAGCCGCCAATCGAGAGCGGCTGCGTGCCTCCGGTTTCTGTATCTGGCTCACCGCCGATGCGCACACCATCGCCGAGCGCATCGAAGCCGATCCCATGACGCGCCTGCGGCGTCCCAACCTCCGGTGCGGCGGGCTTGCCGAGGTCGAAGAACTGCTGAAAATACGAGAACCCTTTTATCGCGACTGCGCCCACTGGACGATAGACACCGTCAAGCGCACGCCGAGCCAAGTTGCGGAAAACATCCTGGAAAGGTTGGATGGATACCCATGCCGGAATGTAGGACTCTAAGAGCCGAGAACCGCGACCTTCCCGCATCCCTTCCCCGCTCGCTTGCACGATGATGCTTCTCGTCATTTTTCTTCTTGTCAACGCTTTCATCCTCGGCACCATCGTGGGCAGTT
>DASZFN010001219.1:0-1909 GCA_035939715.1 Gemmataceae bacterium
TCGTAGCGCTGCCGGTAATGCCGGCACAGCAGACGGTTCTCTTTCACCCAGGCGTAGGCCGCGGCAGCCAGGCGGCGCCGCAGCGCCGCGTCGTCGAGCAGGGCGCGCAGTTTCTCCTCGAATTCCGTCGGCGAGCGGTACAGCAGCCCGGTCTTGCCCTCCTGAATGGATGCCTCGTAGACAGTCGGGCTCGCCAGGACGGCGACGCCGTTACCCGCGCATTCGAGAAACTTCAGGTCGGACTTCATGCGGTTGAAGGGCGTCGGCTTCAGAGGCAGAAGCGCGACATCGCCGGTGCGCAGGATCTCTTCATAGCGCTCGTACTGGCAATACGGCTCGAACTCCTTGGCCGTCGTCGCCAGCATGTCAAAGAAGGCCCGGTCGTAAATTACCTTCACCTGGATGCGGCCCGCGTAGTCAGCGAGCACGCGGTTGAGGGCGGGCAAGGCATCCTGGATATCGGGCAAGCGGTTGAAGGCGCCGAAGAAGAGCGTTATCGGTCCATTGTCTGCGTAAGTCCTGGGCGGCGGCAAGCACGCTAGCTGGTTGGCAAACACTGCGACATGCGGATGCAATCCCCGGAGAAATTCGGCGAGCGGCTCGGTGCTCGTCTGCACGCCATGACAGCTCCGGAACGTGAAGAAATCGTGAGCGGCGTACTCCGGCCAGTTGAGCGGGTGGTCGTCAATCTCCGCGATCAGCAGGTAGCCGCGACGCAGAAGCTCTCGCTGCGTATTCAGGTCGCGCGGCTTGCGCAGGTCGGCGCGCTGCCAGATAAACACCTTGTCCTCGCCAGGCAAGCCGGCGTCCAGGTCGGCCACCCCGGTCGCGGCAATGGTTCGCACTCCCGGCAAGGTGGCGCTGCAGCAATCCGGCTCCAGGATGCGCACGCGGTCGCAGGCGGAGGGCGCGACCATGCTCTGGATCAGCAGCCGGCGCCGCGGCGGCACCCGCGCGGCGCGGACGACGTATTGCAGCGCGCCGGTGCGCAGCGCGAACTGGGCCCGGTCGAGGCCAAGGGCGCCGGCCAGGGGCGCCAGCAGCTGCTGCGCTTGCCGGAAATCGGCCTCGTAGCGGCCGCGCGTCTGCATGTCATAGATTTCCAGGCCGGCGTCGCTGAACAGCCGGCGGATGCTGTCCGCCGTGAAGAAGCGGAGGTGCGTCCGATCGAGCAGACCTTCCTCCTGGTAGTCCCACCGGCCGCGCAGCAGGTCGAGCAGGACGCTCCAGTGTTGCACGTTAGGAATGCAGGCGAGGACCTGGCCGTCGGGCCGCAACCACGCGATGTGGCGCTGCAAGACGGACCAGGGGTCAATAAGATGCTCGAGCACGTCGCCGTAGACCAGGCAATCGACCGAGCCGGGGGCTATGTCGAGAGTCTGCGGATAGAGGTGCTCCACATCGCCGACGATGACACGATCCAATCTTTCCGCGGCCAGACTGGCAGCATCCGGGTTGATCTCGATGCCGACATAGCGGCCGTGCGGATTGATCCGCCGGTAAGCCCCGCCCAGGGCGCCGGCGCCACAGCCCACTTCGACAATGCAGCCAGCGTCCGCCGGCAGGAGGCGGAGGAGATCAGGATTGATGCGGTTGTAGTAGTCCGGGATGGGCATGCATGTGAATCAGTTGCGCGGCTTGCAGCATTGTAACCCGCCGCGCCAGTTTTGAAGTTGCGGTCTTTTCTATAGCTTTGGTTCGCCAGACCCCTGCCGGCTCGTCCGGCAGGTCAAGGAGTTCGTCGGCTTGGCTGCTGCTTCACCTGCCGGACGAGCCGGCCGGGGTCGGGGCGAATTGGCCAGCTCCTGCTATAGCTGCAGAACTGTTTCACCTGCCGGACAAGCCGGCAGGAGTCCTGGCTCGGTAAAAAGCGCAACTTCAAAACGCGCCAGCAATGTGCTCCTTGCTA
>DASZFN010001220.1:0-11520 GCA_035939715.1 Gemmataceae bacterium
CTGGCTGCTCACCACGGCGGTCGTTACGGTCGTTTTGCTCATGACCGGAAGTTATATCATTGTCCGTTACATCATCGTCAAGCCGGTCAAGCACCTCAAGGAGGTGAGCGATGCCATTTCGGCGGGGGAATTGAATCTGCGCAGCGAGATCCAGACGGGCGATGAATTCGAAGACCTCAGCCACGCCTTCAACCGCATGCTGCGGAACCTGGTGAGCATGCAGGACCGCCTGCGCAAAGTGAATACCGACCTCGATCTCAAGGTCGATGAGCTGGCCCAGGCTAACATGGCGCTTTACGAGTCGAACCGCCTCAAGAGCGACTTCCTGGCGACCATGAGTCATGAGCTGCGCACGCCGCTTAACAGCATTCTCGGCTTTAGCGAGGTGCTGCTGTCGGCCAACGCCCTCGAAGACAAGCAACGGCGCTGGCTCGGCAACATCCAATCGAGCGGCGAACAACTCCTGAACCTGATCAACGATATTCTCGATCTGGCGAAGATCGAGGCGGGCAAGATGCAGGTGCGGCTCGAGGAGTTCAGCATCCGCGATGTCTGCGAAGGCCTGCTGACGATGTTTCGGCCGTTCGCGGAAAAGAAGAACATCGACCTCAAAGAGCAGCTTGCCGCCGATATTCCCTTGCTCCGTCAGGACCCCGGCAAGCTGAAGCAGATTCTCTCCAACCTGCTGTCCAATGCGATCAAGTTCACCCCCGAAGGAGGCCGGGTCGTCCTCAAGGCCGAGGCGGCGCCGCCTTATATGAACCTTACCGTCGCCGACACGGGAGTCGGCATCGCACCGGACGACCAGGAGCTGATCTTCGAGAAGTTTCGCCAGGCCGGCAATCCGTTGACGCGCGAACACGCGGGCACGGGACTGGGATTGTCGATTGTGCGCGAGCTGGCCAAGCTATTGGGCGGCGACGTGGCCTTGCAAAGCGAACTTGGCCGGGGCAGCACCTTTACGGTGCGTTTGCCGCTTCACTTGAGCCAGGAGCCGCGCCTGGAATTCGACCTGGCGAATCACGGTATCGATCTGTCCAAGGCCCAGCGCGTGGACGGCAAGCTCTATCCCCAGCCGGCTCAGGTCCCGACCGTAGATTCAGGCATACCCAAGCAAGCCGGTTGAAAAGATGCCTTCGCGGCGCGCATACTAACCCGAAGCGCCAGCGAGGGGAGAACCTCGCTGACGCTTCGGGTTAGTGTGCCAAATCGAGTACGGGGAAAGCCGATCACGCGTGCCGCAGCTCTTGCGGCGCCGGCCGGACCACGACGACGGTTCGCACCGGTTTCGAGCGCGAGCGTAACGCGCCGGCCAGCAGCCCGACGACCGCGCCGATGAGGGCCCCGGCGGGCACGCGGAAATCCGCATCCTGATGCTCCATGCCGCCAATGAGCCCCAGCACCGCGCCGCCGACGGTGCCCAGCAGCACCGGCAGGATGAGTCCGAGCACGAATCCGACCAGGCTGAAGGCGCTACCCAGCACGAAAGCCACCGCGCCAAAAGCACGCGCCACGATCCAGGCGGGAATCGCCACCATCCGCCCCAGGCCACGCTTCACGGTGTCGCCCACGGCCGACCAGCCGCCCTGCTTCCACATCATGATTCCCCTGAACGGAATCCATACCAGCAAGCCGACGAGGGCAAACGGCAGCAGCACCCCCGCAATCGTCAAGAGGGGACCCGCCAGGGTGATGACCAAAAAACCGACCAACGTGATGATGGCAGCTTTGCGAAGAATAGGAACCGTGCCCTGAAGCTTTTCCATGATGGCCCTCCGCGCCAGATTCAGAAATATTGTTTCCCTGGAATTGGTCTGAGGAAACGATTGACTGCCCGGAACCTTATTCGGCGGAGCAGAGCAAATCTTGGAAAGCGTTCAGCAATTTTGCAGGCATCAGCCCGCATTGTCTCAGAATGGCGGCCGTCACAACAAAAGACGGTGGACGGTCTCCAGTCCACTCTCTGTTGTGGGGCAGCGCAGTACAATGCATTAAGTCTTGTGCTCCAAATGGGTTATGGAATGCCTTTGATGATGGCGCGTCCCGAAAGTGCGCAATCAAAACTGTCCGCCATGCCAACAAACTCGAACTCTTGCTTGAGATTAGACCCCGAAGAGCATGCGGGCGTTCCCGGTCGCATGTTGCGCCAAGACGTCAGCCGAAAGCTGATGGACGGCGGCAAGGCACATGGCCGTGTGCGCCACGTAAGCGGGCTCATTGCGATTGCCGCGAACGGGGACCGGAGCGAGATAGGGGCTGTCCGTTTCCACCAGCAGGCGGTCCAGCGGTATTTTCGCGGCCACGTCGCGCAAGGACTGAGCATTCTTGTACGTCACCATGCCGGCGAAGGCGATGTACAGGCCCATTTGCAGACAGGACTCCGCGGTGGCGAGGTCACCGGTGAAGGAATGCATGACGCCGCGCACCGGGCCGTGCCGATTGAAATCCTCCTGCAACATGCGCAGCACATCCGCTTCCGCTTCGCGACAGTGAATCACCAGCGGCAGCTTGTACTGGCGAGCCAGGTCCAGGTGGCGGGCGAAGTACTCCTCCTGTTGAGCAAACGGCGTGTAATCCCAGTGGCGGTCGAGTCCGGTTTCGCCGACCGCCACGACGCCCGGCTGCGTGACGAGGTAGGCAATCTCGTCCCAGGCGGCGGCCTCCGCCTGGGCGACGTGATTGGGCTGGATGCCGACCGCCGCGCCGAGGACCGGATAACGGCCGGCGAGCGCCACACAGACGGCGCTGGAAGGAGCGGTGGTGCCGATGGTCACGATGCGGGAGACGCCGGCGGCCGCGGCGCGCTCCAGGACGGCTTCCAGGTCCGTGTGGAATTGCTCGTCGTCCAGATGGGCGTGCGTATCGATGAGTTCGTCAGGCATTGGAATGCACGGTGAAAGAAGACTGGGGATGAGCTGCGGCCATCTCCTGGAGCGTTTGCAGGTGGCGTTGTTTCATGTCGACGATGCCGCGCAGAGCGGTTTGGGCCTCGGCGTCCATGACGGAGCGCAGGTCGCGCTCGCGGTCGGCCAAGGCGCGGCGCTCCTCCTTTACCAGGATCGGCAGCAGATGGTCGAGCGAGACGAAATTCATGGTCGTGAAGGACATGGGGTAAGAGCCCAGGTACGGAAGCGGCTGTCTGCGCTGCGCGAGCAGCTGGGCCAGGGTTTGCGTGGCCTCCTGTTCTTCCTGGATCAACGTCTGCAGCTTCGACAGGACGGTCAATTCATCGGGATTCGTCCAGGGGAAGGCATCGCTGACGTACTGCAGGAAGGACCGGCTCTCGGCGCGCAGGGCATTTTGCAAGATGGTTGAGACGGCGGCGTCCATTAGGGCTGTGGTCCCTTCTTTTGATTGTCGCCCGGTCCCTTGCCTTTGCCGCCTTTTGGGAATGCTTTGCCGCCCATGGCGGGACCCCCTTTGCCCGCGCCGGCCTTGCCGCCGCCTGGGCCGCCCTGCTTCTGTGTGGTCGCGCCCGCCGCCGCACGTCTGCGGTTTCGGTCGACCGTGGCGCTTTCCGAAAACACCTTGCCAAAGCTATTCACGCCCTTGTCGCTGGCCTCGCTGACCGGGTTCCAGAGAATGCCCAGGACCAGCACCACGGCAGCCAGGAGGGAAACGTAGACCCTGGCGCCGATCGGTTCGGCCAACCGAGGAACGGGTCTATCCTCCACATCCTCGAGCGGCCTGTCCAGGGCCATGACCTTGATGACCTTGATGTAGTAAAACAGGCTCAGCACCGTGTTCAGAGCGCCAATGACCAGGAGCCCATACATGACCGCGCTCAGGGCGGGCGCGCGGGTGCTATGCATGGTGCCGGCTTCGTAGAGAGCGGTGAAGATCTGGAACTTCGCTGCAAAACCGGCCAGCGGCGGCATGCCCAGCAGGCTGAGCAGGAAGAAGGCCAGCGTTACTACCATGACCGGCGAGCGCTGAATCAGGCCGCGAAAGCTGCTCAGGTCTTCGGAGCCGGTCTGGTTGCGGAGAAAGGCCACGACGGCAAAGGCGCCCAGGTTCATGAACAGGTAGGCAACCAGGTAGAAGAGCACCGCGCTGGCGCCGTCCACGGAAAGCGTCGCCAGCCCCATCATCATGTAACCGGCCTGGGCTATGGTCGAATAGGCCAGCAGCCGCTTCAGGTTGGTCTGCTGGTAGGCGGCGAGGTTGCCGAAGGTCGCGGTCAAGGCGGCAAGCACCGCCAGGGCGGGACCGAGGTAGACGACCGTGCGCTGCCAGGTATCGATATCCGTCCAGCTGAGGCCGGCGAGCGTGAACGTGAAGCGCGCCAGCAACGCGAGCGCCGCGCCCTTGGAGGCGACCGAGAGAAAACCAGCCACCTCTGCGGCAGCTCCCTCGAACACGTCGGGACACCAGAAGTGAAAGGGGAAAGCCGCCAGCTTGAAGCCGATGCCGACCAGAATAAACAGCACGCCAAGCACCAGCATGGCATCGATCCCGCCCCCTTGCCCCAGGACGGCGGCGACAGCCCTGGCCACGTCCGGAAGATAGCCGGTGCCGAACCGGCCGGCGAGCAGGCTGATGCCGTAGAGCATGATTCCCGAAGCTCCGCCGCCGTAGACCACATATTTCAAGGCCGCCTCGCTGCTCTGCCGTCGGCCTTTGAGAAACCCGGCCAGAGCGTAGCTGGGCAAGCTGGCCATCTCCACGCCGATGAAGATCATGAGCAGGTGATTGGCCGACGCCATGATCGACATGCCGAGCGTGGCCCCCAGGAGCAAGCTGTAGAAGTCGGCGGAATCCTCGCGGTCGGGAATGCGCGTCAGGAGCGACAGCCAGATCAGGAGCGACGTGAAGGCGAACAGGAACAGGCGCAGAAAGATCGTCAGGTTGTCGGAGACCAGCAAGCCGCTGAACATCTCCGCCTGGGCCTGGTCCTGGTACCACTGGTAGCCGCTCACCGTCAGGGCAAACAGCGAACCGATCAGGGCAAACGCTCCCATGTGAAAGCGCTCGACCGCCCGAAAGAGCCGCGCCAGCAGTAACAGGACGATGGTCGCGCAGAGAATCAGCTCGGGCATGAAGTTGGCGACGTCGCGGAGCAGCCCGGAGGTCAGCTTTTCCAGGGAAATATTGATAGGCATGACGTGCTTTCTCTCTTAGAGTCTACCCGGACAAGGGGACAGGACTCTTACTTTGTACGGTTTTATGCCCTGCTCTGTAGACGCCCTTTGTGCAACCCCTTCAGGGTAGGTCGCGGGGGGCACCTGATGTCTTCCCAGGGTGCGCTGCCGCGACCCTGGCTGTGTTGTGCAACGCCTTCGGCGTAAAGCCAGGAGGCTTTTCTACAGAACAAGCCCTGTCCCCTTATCCGGCTCTCAAGGTCCAGACTGGCCGAGCATCTTTACCAGGCCGGTCACGCTCGGATACATCCACGACAAAAGCAGATTCGGCACGACGCCAAGCGCCACGGACAGCACCACCAGCGGGACGGCGCAGAGCAACTCTCTCAGGTTGATGTCCGAATAGTCCTTGTAGGCGGCATTGTGGCCCATGAACACGCGCTGGAGAGTCCAGAGGATGTAGGCCGCCGTCACGACCACGGTGAGGGCTGCGAGGATGCTGTAGACGGGGCTGTAATCCCAGGTGGCGAGCACGACCATGAACTCGCCGACAAAGCCGCACATGCCCGGCAGTCCCATGGCGGCGAAAAAGATAATGGCGCTGATGCCGCCGTACAGCGGCATCGGCTCATAGAGGCCGCGGAAATTGTCCAGGTTGCGGTGATGGGCGCGGTCATAGATTACGCCGACCAGGAAGAACATGCCCGCCGAGGTGATGCCGTGGGCGATCATCTGGAACATGGCGCCGTTCATGCCCCACGACCAGATCTGCGTCGGCGTGGTGGCCTTCCAGACGGCGATGCCGAGGATCACATAGCCCATGTGGCTGATGGAGCTGTAGGCCACCAGTTTTTTGAAGTCCGTCTGGGCCATGGCGGCAAAGGCGCCGTAGACGATGTTGATCATGGCAAAAGCCGTGATCAACCAGGCCAGGTTCTCCGCCGCCCAGGGGCAAATCGGGTAGGCAATGCGGATGATGCCGTAGCCGCCCATCTTCAGGAGCACGCCGGCCAGGATCATGCTGATGGGCGTGGGCGCCTCGACGTGGGCGTCCGGCAACCAGGTGTGGAACGGGAAGAGCGGCACCTTGATGGCGAAGCCCACAAAGAGCAGCAAGAACATCGTGATCTGGAACGGCTTGGTGAAGAACGGCTGTTTGAGGCGCGCCAGGGCGGCGCTGACTTCCTGATTGTTGACCTTGTCCGCGTAGCGGGCACGCACAGCCAGGTGCTGGGCCCTGGTGCCGAATTGAAATTCATTCCATTCCACGTCGGTCATGGGAGCTGTTTTGGCAATGATGGCGTCGCGGGCTACGTCGATCGGCGCCTCGACGTCGTTGAGAATGTTCGCAGCGGCCTTGCCAACCCTCTGCAGCGCCATGATGTCAAACGAATTGCGCTCCCGGTTCATTTCCCTGGTCGGCAAAAAATCGCGTATGTCGGTGAAATAGAAAGCCAGGAGGGCGATGAGGATGAACACACTGCCCAGCAGTGTGTACAGGAAGAACTTGATCGCCGCGTATTCGCGTCGCGGCCCTCCCCAGACGCCGATCAGGAAATACATGGGCAGCAGCATGACCTCCCAGAAGATGTAGAACAGGAAGAAATCGAGCGCCAGGAAGGTCCCAATCATGCCGGTTTCGAGAATCAAAAAGAGCATGCAATAAGCGCGCACGAAGCGATCGATGCGCCAGCTGGCGATCATTGCCAGGAAGCTAAGGACCGTGGTAAGCAGCACGAGAGCCATGCTGATGCCGTCCACGCCGAGGTAATAGTCGATGCCGAAGCGTTGAATCCACGGATACCGCCCGACCCAGTCAGAGCGGCTTTGCCCCTTGGCCATGCTGTATTCGCGGGCCAGGTCGGCCTTGCCGGCCCGGGCATTGAGTGTGCCGGACACTTCGCTGGTGGGGTTCAGGTTAAACTCGACGACGTCGGCGCGATAATCGATGAACATCCAGATGCTCAGCACCAGCGTGACGGCGGTGCCGAACAGGGAAATCCAGCGCATGGCCTCTTCCTGGCCGCGCGGCAGGAACAGCAGCAACAGCGCCGTGATCGTGGGCACGAAGATCACCAGCGACATGAGCACCAGGTCGAATTGGAATTCAAAATTCATGGCAAGTCACTCTCTCACGGCCCTGCTGCCGCCAGATTCAGAAAATAGGTGAGGGCAAAGAAAATACCGATGGCCGCCAGCACCAGAAACAGCACATAACTGCGGATATAGCCGGTCTGAAAACGCCGCAGCCAGGCGCCGCACGCGAAAATAATCCGCCCGGTAAGGTTTACCAGTCCGTCCACAATCGCCAGGTCGAAGATGCCGTCCCAGCGCGACAGCATGGTCGTCGCCCAGGCGGCGCGATTGATGAAGCCGTCGATGATATAGGTGTCGAAGTTTCGGCACCAGTGGGCGGCGTGCAGCGCCGGCCGCACCAGGACGGCGCTGTACAACTCGTCAAAGTACCATTTATGCCAGAGAAAGCGGTGCACGCCGGCAAATTGCAGCTTGGCGTCGGCGGGATTGAGCACGCGCCAGTAATAGAACAGAGCCGCAAACAGCACGCCGAGCCCGCCTGCCACATAGGCCAGCACTTCGGCCAGCGTGTGGCTGTCATGGACGGCGCTGTTCAGGGCTTCATCCATCATCTTCAAGTTCTTCAGTTCATCGGCCGGCTCGGACATTTCCAGAAGTCCGTGGTGCCCACCCAGGTAGCTGGACTCGGCGCTCCAGATCGGCGAACCCCAGGAAACGCAGACGCTGAAAATCGCCAGCACGATCAGCGGGATCGTCATCCAGCGCGGCGACTCGTGCGCGTGCTCATGGACATGCTCGTCGCGCGGCGGGCCGGTGAAGGTCATGAACCACATGCGGAACATGTAGAACGCCGTAAGTCCTGCCGTGAACAGCGGCAGGGCCAGGAGCAGGAAATGCTCGCGGTGAATGAGGAAGTAGCCCAGCGCCTGGGCCAGGATCATGTCTTTGCTATACCAGCCGCTGAATAGGGGAAAGCCCATGATGGTGAGGACGCCGACGAGCATCGTGATAGCGGTGATCTTCATCTTGGGATACAGGCCGCCCATGCGCGTCATTTCTTGCTCGTGATGGCAACCGTAGATCACGCTGCCCGAGCCCAGGAAGAGCAGGGCCTTGAAGAAAGCGTGCGTGATCAGATGGAAGAGTCCCGCCACCCAGCCGCCGATGCCGAGCGCCAGCATCATGTAGCCGAGCTGGCTGACCGTGGAGTAGGCGAGCACCTTCTTGATGTCGGTCATGACGAGGGCCACGGTCGCCGCCAGGAAGAGCGTGATGCCCCCCGTGTAGGCGATCACCAGGCGCGCCTCCTCGGTGAAGAGCGGGTAGACCCGGCCCACCAGGTAGACGCCCGCGGCGACCATGGTTGCCGCGTGGATCAGCGCGCTTACCGGCGTCGGACCTTCCATGGCATCCGGCAACCAGACGTGCAGGGGAAACTGCGCCGACTTGCCGACACAGCCCAGGAAGATGCCCAGGCCGGCGACAATCAGCGCCCATTTCGGCAACGATCCGTCCTGCAGCGCCTGCGGCAGCTTGTGAAATAGCTCCTGGAAGTTGAAGGTGCCGAGATACGTCCACAAGATCAACAGGCCGATGATGAAGCCGGCGTCGCCGACGCGATTCGTGATAAAGGCCTTGTTGGCGGCATTCGAGGCGCTCGTGCGCTCGTAATAGAAGCCGATGAGCAGATAAGAGCAGATGCCGACCAGCTCCCAGCTCAGGAAGACCTGGAACAGGTTATCCGCCAGGATCAGGTTCAACATCGAAAAGCAGAACAGCGACAGGTACAGGAAGAAGCGGCCGAAGCGGCCGCGGCGATGCAGGTGGCCTTCTTCCGTGTGCACCTGGTGGTCTTCCACCACCGGCGCCAACTCCTCGGACATGTAGCCAATGGAGAAAATGTGGATGAAGGTGGCGACAAAGGTGACCATCAAGAACATCACCGTCGACAGGCTGTCGATGCGGTAGCCCAGCGCCAGCACGGTGGACTTGGCGGAGTTGAACCGGCCGATCTCCGCCCAGCGCACGCTGCCGGCCCAGCGATCTTCATGGGGTTCGCCCTTGGCCTCGGGGCCTCCTTCCGGGTGCCCGGCGGCATGCGGCGATTCGGTATGGGCAGGCAGCGGGTGGTCCTGCAGGAAGTAAACAAAGCCAACCAGGCTGAGGATGAAGGATAGTGCTATGGCGCCGGTGGCGATGAAAGCCGCCGTGCGGTGCGGGCGGTCGCCGCCCAGCATCTGGTAAAGAGCAGCACCCCCCGCCCTGTTTTTTCGCAAGGCCAGGCGCAGCCCGCCGGCCAGCAGCAAAAGCAGGAACGAGGCCAGGGGCGCCAGCGTGGCCGCGACGTAGAGTAGCCCGGGATTCTCGAGACGCATGGTTAGCCTTTAAGTTCCTCGGCAGTATCGACGTCCACGGTCATGTGGTTGTTGTAGAAATTCAGCACGATGGCCAGCGCTATGGCGGCTTCGGCGGCGGCCATGACGATGACAAACAGGGCGAACACCTGGCCCTCGAGCCGAAAAACCGGGTTGTAGCGCGCGAAAGCCACGAAGTTGATGTTGGCGCCGTTGAGCACCAGCTCCACGCCCATGAGCACGCCGATGGCATTGCGCTTCATGGCCATGCACAGGGCGCCGCACACAAACAAGACGGCGCCGAGCACCAGGTAATGGTCGAGGCTCACTTCGCTCATGGCAGGCCTCCCTTGCGACGCTTGGCCCGTGCCAGGTACGCCGCGCCGATCAAGACCACCAGCAAGTGCACCGAAACGATCTCAAACGGCAGGAGATAAGAGACACGCGTGCGCGGCACGGCCGTCGCTGTCTTCGGCAGGCCGCTCACGTTGGCCTCCGGCATCGCGCCCGGGAGACCGAGAAACGTTTCGCCTAGCTGCGTACTGGACGAGACTTGCGCATTCGCCGGCGCCGCCTCAGACGAGCCAAAAGCCTCGGGCCCCGGCATGCTCATCACGAGCACGCCCAGCAGCAGCAGGCCGACGACGCTGGCAATAACCCACTCGGCCGCGCCCACCTTCATGGTGATAAAAGGGCCCTGTGCCGTAAGCATCACGCCGAAAACCACCAGCACCAGGATGCCGCCCACGTAGATGAGGAGCTGCGTCGCGGCCACGAAGTCCGCGCCCAGCAGGAAGAAAACGCCGGACGTTCCAGCCAGGGTGAAGAGCAGCCAGACCGCGGAGCGCACAATATTCTGCGACACGAGCACGGCGACGGCGCTCAAGCCCGTAAAGGCGGCAATGATCATGAACAAAATGGTTGCTTGCGACATCGTGTCAATCTAGGTTCTCGGGACCAACGGTGCTCCGGATGCAGGCGCGCCGGGCCAGGCGCCGGGCATCATTTGCGTCGGCGTTACGCCGCCTGCCTTCGTGAGCTTCACCGTCACCCAGGCGACGAGCGCCACGCACACGGCGGCCAGGACATAATTGGCATATACGAGCACGGTGATCTGCCAGGAGAGCAGTTGCCAGATGCTCACGCCCAGGAGGAGCACGCAACTGATCGGCAGCAAATAGCGCAGGCAGGTCATCATGACCTGGTCGATGCGCAGGCGCGGCAAGGTCCAGCGCACCCACATCATGACGAAGACCAGCAGCCAGCTCTTGACGATGAAAACCAGGACGTTGATCACATTTCCCACGATGCTAATCTTGTCGCTCAGCTCCCAGGGCAGGAAACCGAGGTGCCAGCCGCCCAGGAACAGGAGCACGGCAATGCCGCTGATGGCGAACATGCTGCCATATTCGGCCATGAAGAAGATCAGCCAGCGAAAGCCGCTGTACTCGGTGTGGAAGCCGGCGACCAGTTCGCTCTCGGCCTCGGCCAGGTCGAAGGGCGCCCGCTTGCAGCTTGCCGTGCCGCAGGTGAAGAAAGTCCAGAAGGCGCCGAAGGTGAACGGGTCGTGAAAGACATACCAGTTCCAGAACGCCCCGGTTTGCTGGAGGGCGATGGTGCTGAGGTTCATGGTGCCGGCGACGATGATGGGCACGAGCACGCTGATGGCGCGGGGCACTTCGTAGCTGACTACCTGGGCCGCCTCGCGCATGCCGCCGAACAGCGCCCACTTGCTGCCTGAGCCGTAACCGCCCAGGATGACGCCGAACACTTCGCTCGACATGACGGCCAACATGAAGAAGACCGCCACATTCATGTTCTGGGCCACCACGTTGTTGCCGAACGGCAACGCGATGAACGCCAGGAACGCTCCAGCGAGCGCGATGTAGGGCCCGAGCCGGAAAAGCATGTGGTCGGCATTGGTTGGGATGATGTCCTCTTTGACGAGCAGCTTGAGCCCGTCGGCCAGCGTTTGCAGCCAGCCGAATTTACCGCCGACGCGCGTCGGCCCCAGGCGGTCCTGAATGCGCGCGGAGACCTTCCGCTCC
>DASZFN010001221.1:0-7135 GCA_035939715.1 Gemmataceae bacterium
CAAAGCTTGATGGTCCCGTCTGCGACAGCCACCGCCAGTCCGCGACCATCCGGTGTGTAAGCAAGATCAAGCACGCGATCAAAGGAGCCTGGGAGGTCCTCCTTGTGCTGGTGCGTGGCCACATCCCAGAGTTTCAGTTCGCCCATCTTGCCGGGCAGGCCGCCGCCCGAGGCCAGGGTCTTGCCGTCGGGGGAGAAAGCGACCCCTTGCACGGGCCCCTGGTGTCCTTGCAAGATGGCCTGCTGCGTGGGCGTGCTGGCTAAGCCGCGAGCGGCAGATGACAATTGCCACAGTCTTATCTCGCCGGATTTCCGCTCGGCAGTACCCTGGCATCCCGCGGCCAGTAGCTTGCCGTCCGGTGAGAAGGCCACGCAGTTGACGGCGCCGAGATGCCCCGACAGCGCCCCGGCTGTCTTGCCGCTGTTGGCGTCCCAGAGACGGACGGCTCCATCCGCGCCTGCCGAGGCCAGCGTAAGACTGTCCGCCGTGAAGGCCAGCTCTTTGATCGGCCCATCGTGCCCGGCAAAGGCATGACGCAGCTTACCGGCCGGCATATCCCAGATTTGCAGAGCGCCTTGCTCATCGCCTATTGCCAGGATGTGACCGCCTGGAGCCCAGGCGACGGCCCGCACTGGGGGCCTGGGCGCCGCCAGGTTGCCCCACGACTGGCCCGTGGTTGTGTCCCAAACATGAAGATCGCCGCGCGGCGCATCGCCCGCGGTCTGTCCAACGGTGACCAGCGCGCGGCCGTCCGGTGAAACCGCCAGGGCAGAAACGTGCCCGGTGGCAATGTTAAGCCGGTCGGCGTGGCACCTGCGCCACAGATGGCTCCATTCAAAGCTGCGCAGGTCTTCTTCCTGGCGATGCCGTTCCAGAAGTTTGAGGCCGGTATCGCGGTCGCCTCGGTCAAGGGCGTCCTGGGCCGTTATCATGTCGGCCAGAAAAAGCGCGCGGCGCATACCCGCGAGCCGTTGCTCCATCGTGGCCGTGCGCGACTCCGCGCTTGCGAGCGCGCCCACAAGGGTCGAGCGGTGCTTGATCAGGGCAGCCGTGAGGAAGATATAGCAAAAAAGCAAGAGGGCGGCGGAGCCGAGTAACCAGGGATGGCGACGCGGCCATTTCGAGAGGCGACGCCACGGGCCAGGCGGCCTGGCCCCGACTGGCTCATCGACCAGATAGGCATGGAGATCCTGAGCAAGCTCCAGAGCGCTCGCATAGCGCTTTTCGGGTGACTTCTGCAGGCACTGCAAGCAGATGGCTTGCAGGGCGGAAGGCACCCTGAGCTGCAAGCGGTCGGGCGCGATCGGTTCCTCGGCGCGAACGAGCTCGATGGTGTCGGCGGCAGTGGCGCCCAGAAACGGCGGCCGCCCGATAAGCATCTCATACAGGATAGCGCCGAGGGCATAGATATCGGTTGCCACCGTGGCGGAGCGTTGGGGCGCGGCAGCCGATGTCCTGTCCTGCAATTGCTCCGGGGCCAGATAGCTGGGATTGCCGCCAATCATGGCCTCGGGATTATTGTGATCCGCCGCTGGCGGCTTAGCCGTCCGGGAGCGCTCGGGGGTTCTGGCCATGGCGAAATCGGTTAGCGTGGGCATGCCATCACTGGTGAGGAGGATATTGCCCGGCTTCAAATTGCGGTGGAGCAACTTCTGCTCGTGTACGTAGGCGATGGTCCGGGCCAGCGTTTCCGCCATTTGAGCGGCAGCGGTGGGGGATTGCGGCCTGCCGCGCAGCCTTTGTTCGAGCGTGCCGCCGTCCACATAGTCCATGACCACATAAAGGCGGCCGCCGTGCTCGCCGACGGCGTGGATGGGCACGATGCAGGGGTGCTGCAGACGGGCCACGGCTTCGAGTTCGGCGCGCAGCCAGGGCGTCTGCCTGGCTGACGCGTACTCGCCCGCGGTGATCATCTTGATCGCCACGACCTGCTGCAGGTTGGTGTCACGGGCCTGGTAGACGACGCTGGTGGCGGAACGCCCGATTTCCGCCAGGATCTCATAGCCCGGGAGGGCTGGCCAGGGTTTGGCGGGAGCCTCGCGGCGCACCCCCGGAAAGCGGACGGTAACCGCCGTGGAGCGGTCCTGGCCGTGAGACCTGGGGCCAAGATCCTGAAAGACCCCTGTTTCTGCCGAGGCTTTGGTTCGAACCGCAGGCGCCGAGTCCATCGCTAGATCCAGTTCCTGACCAGCGGACGTCTGCGCCGCCAAGCCGCAGACCGGACAAGGCGGAGGAAGGTTTGGCTGTTCCGGCACATGGTCTGCCGCTGGCGGCTTGGCGGTCGCTGCGTCTGCCCGCCAGCGATGTCCTTGCGCGCAGACATGAAATTGCTCCATACGGTATCCCGCATCCGCGTGAGAAATATCAGCGTGGCTGACATGGTCTGCCGCTGGCGGCTTATTGTAGCAATCGGCCCCATGCGGATAAACCAGGCATGCCGATTATGCGAGCTTTAACGACAGCATATCCGGCATAACGGTCAAAAATGGTTTGACTTGCGTCTGCATCCGCTTTACGCTGGTATCCTATTCGGAAAAGCCGTCAAACTCGCTCGCTTCGCAGGGTCTGATCTTTTCCGGACTAAGCGGCAAGCCCGCTTTGCGGCTTAGAGCTTTGCAAACACTCAGCAATAGACCTTTACATCATCCGCACTCGGGAACGCAAAAGCTCCCGACGAGTGGCAAGATGCTTCCCCCTGCCTCTCCCCTGGCCTGATGTAATCGGCACGAGCGGCGCCAGCTTGGGGCGGCGCTGCGCGGTGGTACAACCGGGAACAGACTCTCTACGCATAAACGGGGGTAGGTCAATGACGCGGCGCAAGTCGGCCACACGGGTTCGTCCTCAGCACAACAAACCACTTGCGGTCGAGCCGTTAGAAGACCGAACGTTGCTGACGGCCGGCTTTCTCGACCCGACGTTTGGCTCGAGCGGCAAGGTCCTCACGCCCTTCGGCACGACGGACGACGAGGCGACCTCCAGCCTGATCCAGGCCGACGGCAAGATCGTGGTCGGCGGCTTCACGACAACTGCCAGCGGTCAAGATTTTGCCCTGGCCCGCTACAACTCGAACGGCTCGCTCGACAGCAGCTTCGGCACGGGGGGCAAAGTCACGGCGGACTTTTTCGGCGGCAACGACGAGATCCTCGGCGTCGCCGAGCAACCCGACGGCCGCATTGTGGCCGCGGGCTTCGCCACCACCGCCGGTGGAGAGGTCGAATTCGCGCTGGCGCGTTTTCTCGCCAATGGAACCCTGGATAGCAGCTTCGGCAACGGCGGCAAGGTGGAGACCGCGATCGGCGGCAATGTCGATGAAGCCACCGCCGTCAAGCTGCAGTCCGATGGCGCCATCGTGGTGGCCGGCTTCTCCACGCAGACGCCGAACGGCAATCTCTTTGCCGTGGCACGCTACGATGTCAACGGCAATCTCGACCCCAGCTTCGGCACGGGGGGCATCGTCACGACCAATTTTGGTCTTGCTTCCCTGGACCGGGCGAACGCTTTGCTGATTCAGCCGGACAGCAAGATCGTGGCGGTGGGCTCCTCGAACCAGGGGGCCAGCACGGTTTTCGCGCTGGCGCGTTTTGACGCGCAGGGCAAGCTGGATACGACCTTCGGCGCCGGCGGCAAGGTGACCACCAGCCTGGCCGGGCAAGATGACGAAGCCTTTAGTGTGGCCCTGCAATCCGACAACAAGCTCATCGTCGCCGGCAGCACCAAGATCGGCGGCTTTCTCGATTTCGCCGTTGTTCGCTATGCCACGGACGGCAAGGTAGATACCGCGTTTGGCACCGGCGGCAAGGCGGCCACCGATTTTGCCGGCAAGGACGACCGGGCGCTGGCCGTGGTTGTCCAGCCTGACGGCAAGATTGTGGCTGCCGGGAGCGCGACCGAAGGCGGCAACATCGACATGGCCCTGGCCCGCTACACCCCTACCGGAACGCTCGATGGGACATTCGGCACAAACGGCACCGCGGTGACCGATCTTGGCGGAGGCTTCGCCAGCATTAACGCGTTGTTCCTGGCATCCGACCGCACCTTCACAGCGGCCGGGTCCGCGGTCTCGGGAGTGACCCGGCAGTTTGTGCTGACGCGCTACCTCGGCGATCCCGTGCAGGCAGGCCAGCTCGACACGACCTTTGGCAGCAGTGGCCAGGTCCACTTTCAATTCGGCAAAAACACGGAGAAGGATGCGCTCAATGATGCTGTCCTCCAGGCCGATGGCCGCCTGATCGCCGTGGGCAGTACCACGGCCGCAACGGGTGCCCAAGACCAGTTTGGCGTAGCCCGGTTCAATACCGACGGCAGTCCGGACACCAGCTTTGGGAGCGGCGGGGGCGCCATCACCGGCTTTGGCAACAGCAACGACGGTGTGGCCCACGGCGTGGCCATCCAGGCCGACGGCAAAATTGTCGTGGCAGGCTCTTACGCCAACGGCCAGCACATCGCCCTGGCGCGCTACAACATGGACGGCTCGATTGATCTCAGTTTCGGCAACCAGGGCAAGGTCACCACGAATTTTACGGCAAGCGAGTTCGCCAACAGCGTGGTGGTGGAGCCGAACGGCAAGATCCTGGTGGCCGGCTCAGGCAAGACTCCCGCCAATAACAGCGGCTTCTTGCTGGCCCGCTTCAACCCGGACGGCAATGTGGACGCTTCCTTTGGTCTCGGCGGCGGCTTCATCACCACGGATCTAGGGCCATCCGACGCGGCGGCCAACCGCATTATCCTGCAAGCGGACGGCAGCATCATTGCCGTCGGCCACACCTCGACTTCGGCAAGTAATTTCCATTTTGCCGTGCTCCGCTATGACTCGAGCGGCAACCTGGACCAGACCTTCAACGGCACGGGCGAAGTGCTCATCAATTTCCCAGAGGGCGGCCCCACGCCGCTGGGCGCCGACGCCCGCGGCGTAAGTCTTCAGCTCGACGGCAAGATTGTCGTCGCCGGCAACTTTATCGGCCAGGACGGGCTCAGCGAGCTGGTCATCGCGCGGCTCAACAGCGATGGCACGCCCGATCCGAGTTTTAACGGCAGCGGCCACGTCGTCTTCCACGGACTTCAAGATGTCACCGCCAATGACGTGGCCATTCAGTCCAACGGTAAGATCGTTGCCGCCGGCGCCGAAGGTAGGATTGTTGCCGCAAATACCACACCGGCTGACGCGAATTTCTTCCTGCAGCGCTACAATCCAAACGGCACCCTGGATCCGACCTTTGGCAGTAACGGCACAGTCATCACCGATGTTGCCCCGAATGACGGCGATGTGGCGAATCGCCTGCTCGTGCAAACCGATAACAAGCTCGTCGCCGCAGGCACTGCAGGCGGGGACAAGCTGCGCCGCTTCGGCCTGGTCCGCTATGTCGCCGACACGGTCGGTCCCCAGGCCGATGCCGGGGGCACTTACACGGTCGTTGAGGGCGGCAAGGTGCAACTGGACGGCTCCGGCTCCACCGAGACCGGCCAGCCCGGCGCCACGCTCGCGTATGCCTGGGACCTCAACGGCAACGGCATGTACGGCGAAACGGGGACGACGCACGGCGACGAGACGACTGCCACGCCGACCTTTATCGCCACGGGTCTGGATGCCCCGCTCGCTTACAAGGTGCGGCTGCAAGTCACCGATCAGAAAGGGCTCACCAATTATGCGACCGCGACGATCCTGATCACCGAGGCCAAGCCCACCGTCAGCATTAGCGGCGCCGCTTCGGTCAATGAGGGCACGCCCTATTCGCTGAATTTGTCTGCTATCGACCCGGGCCCCGACCCGTTTACCGGCTGGACGATCAACTGGGGCGACGGCACCGTTCAAACCGTATCCGGCAACCCGTCGGCGGTAATGCACACGTTCCTCACCGAGTCCGCCGGTGTCACGGTTTCCGCAAGCGCGACCAATTCGGACGGCACCTTCGCGGCCGGCAACAACGTGACGGTGGCCGTGAACCTGGTGCCGCCGACCGTGGCGATTAGCGGCAACAACATTGCGGACGAAGGCGAAACCTATACCCTCAGCCTGTCGTCCCAGGAGCCGGGCGGCGACACGATCACGAATTGGACCATTAACTGGGGAGACGGCACGCACGACAATATCCCGGGCAGCGCGACCACTGCCACACACGTGTTCGCAAAAGTTACGGCCAACTACACCGTTTCTGCGATCGCGACCGACGAGGACGGCAATTACAACACCAACACCATCACGGTGGCGGTGAGCAATCAGCCGCTGGTGCTGACGATTGTCGGCGCCAACTTCACGATTCCCGGTCAAGTCTACACCTTGCAGCCGACTTCCAATAAGCCGATAACCAATATGATCAGCAGTTGGACGATCAACTGGGGCGACGGCATCGTGCAGACCTTCGTCGGCAACCCCAGCGCCGTGACACATACTTATGCCGCAATTTCCGGCGCCTATACCATCTCCGCCAGCGCTCAAGATCCGACCGGCACGCATGCGGCCAGCAACACCATCACCGTCAACGCCTCGTTCCCTTCGGCAAATCAGAACTTCGTGGCGCAGTTGTATCACGATTTGCTGAATCGTCCGGTCGAGACGTTCGGCCTGGCCTCGTGGAGCGGCTTCCTCAGCGCCGGCGGCAGCCGCAGCGCCGTCGTGCAGGGCATCGAGGCCAGCCAGGAATATCGCACCGAAGTGATCGACAATCTTTATGAGACTATTCTCGGCCGTGTGGCGGACAAAGGCGGCCTGGCGGCGTTTCTCGAAATGACGCAGATCGGCGGCACCATCGAGCAAGTGAAGGCCGCTCTCATGGGTTCTCAGGAATTCTTCGCCAGGACAGGCGGCAACAACGATGCCTTTGTGGAAGCCGTTTACAAAAACGCCCTGGGACGCAACGCCGATGCCGACGGCAAAATCAACTGGCTCAACAGGCTCAGCCAGGGCGCTACGCGCCAGCAGGTGGCCGACCTCATCCTGCGCAGCGAGGAAGCAACCGACGTGCTCGTCGGCAAGCTCTATCAACAGTTCCTGCACCGCCCGGCCGACGACGCCGGCTTGCAGGGCTGGGTCACCGACATCCTGAACGGCATGTCCGCGGAGTTGATCGCCGCTTTCATCGCCGGCTCGCAGGAGTATTTCAACCGCTTCTGATACAGCCGCCGTTTGTGCCGTCGTTTA
>DASZFN010001222.1:0-3663 GCA_035939715.1 Gemmataceae bacterium
GCGCTGGGCCTGGGCCTACCGGCTGCCGGTCTTCATAGCCTACCTGGCAGTGGTGGCGACCACCTTGTTCTGGCCCAGGCCGAAAAACCTGGCGCATTTGCTGGCCTTGTCGGTGGCAGTGATCCTTGGCATTCAGTTCTGGTACGCAGACCGCGGCGGCGTTTACGTCCTCTGGTATTTGCCGTTTTTGCTGCTGCTGGTCTTCCGTCCCAACCTGTCCGACCGCGAGCCTGCTGCCATCGTTCCTGAAAAGGATTGGTTGACGCGCTGGCGACTTGCCCTGGGCCGCTTCTCCTCCAGGTTGCTCAGACTTCCCGAACCTACCGTCCACGCTCAATGAATCCGGCTTTCGCCGTCGCCGCTTAGCGGATATAAAGTCTGGCTGTTTCGGGCCATTCGGCAGGGAGGCTAAGGTTATGGTTCGCTTCGGTCAGCTTCTACTCGGTCTTTGCGTCGTTGTCCTCTTGATTGGCGGTCCGGTTGGATACGCCTACTACCGACAGACCAACTTGCGGAACTTTCACGCCGTCCGGGAAGGCGTACTCTATCGCAGCGGCCAGATGACGATTGCCGGGCTGAAATCGGTGGTCCACGACCATGGCATCAAGACCGTGGTCAGCCTGCGCGATTCCGTGTACAGCAACGATCCTCCCCCGGACCTGGCGGAAGAGAATTACTGCCTGGCCGAAGCCATCCGCTACGTTCGCATCTCCCCTCGTTCCTGGTGGGCGCCTGATGGCTCGATCCCGGCGGAAATTGGTGTCAACCGCTTTCTCGAAGTCATGGACGACCCGACCAATTATCCCGTTCTCATTCACTGCTTCGGCGGCATCCATCGCACCGGCGCGTTCTGCGCCGTCTACCGCATGGATAAGCAGCATTGGACCAATGAAAAAGCCATCCAGGAATTGAGGGCGGGCGGCTACAAAGAACTCACAGACGATTGGGACTTGCTCCACTTCCTGGAGAATTACCAGCCACGTTGGCAGCGCCAGCGCCAACAGCAAGGACAGGACTACGAGACCACTCGACACCCCGGGAACTGAGTCCATCGAGTTCTCGCCCGGCGATAACTACGAAAGCATTTCTTCAACGACAGAACCATCCACCAAGGGAACAGGCCTCCCGGTCCGGTCGATGAGTGTCATGTGATGATCGATGCCGAGCAGATGATAAAGCGTGGCGAGAATATCCTTGGGTGACGTGGGCCGGTCCACGACAGTGCCGCCGATCTTGTCCGACTTGCCGACGACTTTGCCGCGCGCCACACCGCCGCCGGCGAACAGGCAGCTGTAAGCTTGCGACCAGTGGTCGCGGCCGCCGCCCTTCACATTCTGAATATGCGGCGTGCGGCCGTGCTCGCTGACGCAAAGGACCAGCGTTTCATCGAGCATGCCGCGGCTGTCCAGGTCGGCAATTAGCCCGGCCCAGGCGCGGTCGAGACCCGGCAGCAGCTCCTCGCGCATGCGCGGATAATGGTCCCAGTGGGTGTCCCAGCCGGAACCGGCCAGACCATACTCGTCCCAGAAAACCGTGACGAAGCGCGAGCCCGCTTCAACCAGGCGGCGTGCAGCCAAGCACGACTGACCGAACAAGGTCATGCCGTAGGTCTCGCGCAGCGGCAACGGCTCCTTCCCCAGGTCGAGCGCCCTGCGGATTTTCTCAGAGCCGATCAGCGAATGCGCCATCTGGCGATAACGATCGAGACTCTTGCCGGATGTGCTTTCTTCCAGGTCTCTGCGGCCCTGGTCAAACTGCTCAACCAGGCTGCGTCGCCGATTGAGACGGTCCAGCGTGATGTCGGCCGGCAAAGTAGTCGCAGTCGCGAGCTCAAAGCGACTTTCCGGGGTAATGCCGCGGTAAGGCTCGCCGGCATTGAATTTCTGATCTTGCAGGGTCTTGATCGCCGTTCGGCTCGCCTTGCCCTTGAACTCCGTCCAGATCGGATTGAACGCTCCGCCCAGGAAAGCCGCGTATGGTCCCGCGCGCGGCACCTCCCCGATACGTTGGCTGCTGAAAGGGAAAGGCAGGCCGATGTTATCGGGAACGGCGTGAGCGGCCTTCTTGTCCTGCCGCGTCCGCAATACGTAGTCGACGACCGAGCCGACGAACGGCCAGTGCCGCCCATCGTGCGGATTCAGTTCCATCGGGATATCGATCTGCGGGACGCCGGTCAGGGCGTAGGCGACGCCGTGGATCGGGTATGGATGGCTCATCGAGCGCACTACCGTGGTGCGGTCCATCACCTTGGCAAAGTTGGGCAGCAACTCGCAGACATCAAGCCCGGGAAGGCTCGAGCGAATCGGCTTGAACTCGCCACGGATCTCCAGCGGCGCATAGGGCTTCATGTCAACGGTTTCAAGTTGGCTCGGCGAGCCGTAGAGATGAAGCAAGATACAAGCCTTGGCACGGCCGAAATGTTTTCCGTGGGAGTCTTTGCTGGAAGCCGCCTGCAGATCGGACAGCCGCAAGTAATCGCTTAGTCCCAGCCCGAAGAAGCCGAGCGCCCCCGCCTGCAGCATTTCCCGCCGCGTCCAGCCGCTACAGAATTTCTTTGGCGAGCCGAGGATCCGCAACATGTGTGCCTTCTACATTCAGGATTCAGTATTCCATATTCTACATTTTTTCGGCGTGAAGCGGACAATGCAAAACTGAGGCGCATCACCGTCACAAGGCAGGTTGAAAACCTGCCCTACGAAACGGCAATGCCAGCCAGCCGAACTTCTCCCGTTTTGCCGACAATTCAGGCCGGTTGCACAATCTACACGACCCTTGCGGCCTGCCTGCCTATTATCTTGAACTGGCCACTGGATTTTCATCTGACACGAGGCAACAATAGGGCATAGTCGATAAGAAGGAACAGAGGTCTGGGTATGAAGCCCAGTCGCGAACCGGAAAGGATACAGAGAAGATGCGACGCTTATTGGTGGTCGGCATCCTGCTGCTGGCAGGGTGCCAAGGTGTGTCAGGGCCGTTTTCGCGTCCCCCCGGGCGCGTGGACGATCCCCTGCTGACAATCTCCGAACAGAAGGCCCGAGCCCGCGAGCGCCTGGCCTTACCGGATGAATCGCAAACCGTAGGGCCGCGCCTGGGAATCATTCCTCCCGATGGTCCCTACGGATCGCCTCGCTGATTGCGCCGGGCGCGGGCTCGAGACTTCGCATGCTGGAAGGTTGCTTGTCATGCGCCGCGCTCTGTTGCTGGGCTGCGTGTTCTCTATCCTGACCGGCTGTCAACTCCCGCCCGAGCAAGTCCCGCTCAAGCCGTTGCCGGACAACGGTTTTCCAGAAGGCTATGGCGACCTGGTGAAGCGCGCGCGTGTTCTGGCCAACAGCGCGAACGTCGCTTTCTATGAAAACAAGTGGGCCGATCTGCAGGACGCCGCCGAAGGCCTGAGCAAGACCGCCATCTATCTGGCGAAGTCTTCCGGCGTGCCGGCGCGCCACAAAGACACGCTGCCCGTTGAAGCCGGTGACCTTGGCAAGGAAGCCGCCAAGCTCAAAGAGGCAGCCGCCAGGCAGGACGAAAAGAAAGTCACGGAGTCGATGCAGCGGATTCAACTCATGGTCCGGCAACTACGGCCGGAAGATTGACACTGAATAGTCAGTAGGCAGCTTGCTACTGGCTAACTAAATCAGCGTGCGCGCTTTGCGAGAACAACTC
>DASZFN010001223.1:0-2189 GCA_035939715.1 Gemmataceae bacterium
ACAAGTTCCCGTAAATGAGCGTGATCCAGCGTGTCGAAAAACTGCCGGATGTCCACCTCGACGATCCAACCACCTCCACCTGCCATGGTCTGCTGCCGCAACGCCTCCAGAGCCTGGTGCGCCGATCGTCCGGGCCGAAAGCCGTACGAGCAGTCCCGAAAGTCCC
The DNA here is from genome assembly GCA_035939715.1 of Gemmataceae bacterium. Classification (GTDB taxonomy): domain Bacteria; phylum Planctomycetota; class Planctomycetia; order Gemmatales; family Gemmataceae; genus DASZFN01. Next base: position 167 of record DASZFN010001223.1, read on the forward strand.
GCTCATAGACCGCTTCCAACACCATGACCACCGCCCGCTGGAGGATCTTGTCCTCATAAGTCGGGATGCCCAGGGGCCGCGTCTCGGGACCGGTCCCCTTGGGAATGTGCACCCGTCGCACCGGTGGCGCGCGGTACGTGCCGGACTTGGCCCGGTCTAGAAGCGCCTGCAGGTTGCCCATCAGGTTCGCTTCATAGTCCTCAGCCGTCTGTCCGTCCACGCCCACCGCACCGTCCCGGCGGGTCTGCAAGTACGCCTGGTACAGCCAACGCAGGTCGATGTGATGGGCCAACGAAGTGAATCCCATCTGCGGCGCTTGCTTGGCCAACTGCGCTATCCGTTGTTGTCGCGTGTACGGGTCGTCGAGTTTCGAAGCCCCCGGCCCGTTTCCCTCCAACGGCTCCATGCTGCGGTACCTCCTTTCCTCCCCAGGGTCCCTCTAGGATAAGTTCCCCTGGTTCACTGGTACTACGAAGTACTCCGACTCCCTGCCGCCCCTCGCGCCGCGCTTCGTTTCCTTCGCTTGGCGCTACCACCCCGTGCGTCTGTCTTCGTCTCTCCCGCAAGCCCGACGCCGGCTTGAGGCCTGGGGTTTTGGGTGGTGGCAACCCCTAGCCACCTGATGTCGAGATGGAAACGGCAGGGTCTCTCAGGTTCCTGGGAGACCTTCTGTGTCTATGCCCTGTTCTTAGACCCCGGTAGGACCTCCCCACCAGGCCATTACGGTGGTTCGGCACGGCCCCCGCACGTGCCAACGTCGAGGGCTCCCGCGATATCCCCAATTTCGGGGCTCGATAGCAGAGCCTGAACACTCGCTGTTTACGCTTCGCCGGGAGCATCACTGCCCACGACGCAAAACTCGCTTCCGGGCGCCGGCCAAGCTCTCCCGGACGGGATTGGTTACCCGCTAGGTCTCTACGAAAGGTTTCCGAGTTGTTTCCCTACATCTCTTCCCCCTTTCCCAAGCTTTCCTGACGCAATGGCACACTGGGGTGGGTCGGTGCCGGGTGGCCCTGGGCAGTCTCCTACCCAGGGCTCCCACGGATCCGTACGTGCGCGTTTAACGCATACGGCTCGTCGTCAGCATGGTTTCGCTGCCAGACGGTACACCGAGTGGACGATCACGGGCGGCGGCAGCGGGTAACGCTGCAACAGCTTCGCGAACGTGTTCCACGTCATAGCCGCCCGCAGATTACGGCGAGCCAGCCATTTCCGCCAGACGCGTTTGACACCATCCCACAGGGCCTTCAACGCTAGGTCGTTGCAGGGGATCCCGTAGTAGGCGTAGTGCCCTCGCAGCTTCTGCCTCAATGCCACGTGCTGTTCCGCAATCGGGTCGTGCCGGTGCAACCGACACCACTGAGCAATCTTCTTGAATGCCCGCACCAATCGACTCGGCGCTGTCTTGCGTTTCACCACCCAGTAGCCCCGACGCGAACGTGCCCAGTAATGGCGGAACCCCAACAGGTCAAAGACACCTGGCGGCGGCTCCGTGGGAACGTCTCGCCGAGTTGGCTGCGTGCTGGGCCGTCGAAACGGCACCAGCCGGGTTTTGTCCGGATGAAGCGTCAAGCCATACTTGCCGAACCGTTTGGGCAACACCTCCAGGACCCGGCGAGCGTCTTCTTCACAGGCAAAGCCCATGACGAAGTCGTCCGCGTAACGGACCAAGAAGGCGTGGCCCTTCAGACAGGGCTTTACCTCCTCCTCGAACCACACGTCCAGCACATAGTGCAGGTAGATGTTGGCCAACAGAGGAGAGATCACCCCGCCCTGCGGTGTCCCGGCCTCCGGTGTCGTGAGACAGCCGTCTTCCAGAATCCCCGCCTTGAGCCATTTGCCGATCAATCGTAACAGCACACCATCTCGCACCCGACGTTGGACAAGTTCCCGTAAATGAGCGTGATCCAGCGTGTCGAAAAACTGCCGGATGTCCACCTCGACGATCCAACCACCTCCACCTGCCATGGTCTGCTGCCGCAACGCCTCCAGAGCCTGGTGCGCCGATCGTCCGGGCCGAAAG
>DASZFN010001224.1:0-12187 GCA_035939715.1 Gemmataceae bacterium
GTTTGCGCATGAAAAATTCACCCTTGGCACAAGCCTTACATCAAGAAATCTTTCGCCCGCTTACCCGGCTACCCTATGGTTTTATTCCGGTCCTGTAAAGAATCTTCCGGTTATAGAGGCTGTTCTTGAGTTTGCCTGGGCGCCTGCCGGGCCAGGCGCGGGAATGGCTGCTACGAAGCAGGAAGCCTTGCCGAAGCTACGTCTTGGAAAAGTGCGCTTGAGTCAGGGAGGACACTTCGATGCGTGCGCGGTTGGCGGGCGGGCTGCTGTTCGTGCTGGCGTGCGTAACGGCGAAGGCGCCGGCCGGCGACCCCTGGTGGCGCGCGCCTGCGGCCGATTCTGCGACTCCGTCCACGTCTAACTGCCCCCTGCCGCAAGTAACGCTGGGGGCGCCCGTGCCCCTCACAAAGGAAGGCGCCTTGCCAGATGGTGGGCAGGCGATCGCGGATACCGCGATTACGCATGCTGCCTACGAGCCGGCCCCTGTTTCCCCTATCGTCCAGGTCCAGGCAAGCGGATTGCCGGCGCCGACCCTGTCGCCGTTGCCGCCGCCTCCGGGAGGCACCGAGCCCTACAATTGCGGCGTCGCCACCCAGGGGCCGGAGAGCAGCCCGGGTTTCTGGGCCAAATGCAAGGATTTCTGCGGCGGTTTTCCGTGGTTCGGTAAGGGCGGCTTCGACTCGACCAATACGCATCATCTCTTCGTGAGCGACCACGAATTTGACGGCTTTATTTCACCGGTCAGCAATCCGTTCTTCTTTGAAGATCCGCGCTCGTTGACGGAATTGCGGCCGATCTTTCTTTACCAGCAAGCCGGCGGCAAGAACCCGATCTTCCGCGGCGGCGATATCGAGTACCTGGGCCTGCAAGGCCGCCTTGCCATTAACGAGTGCTGGTCCATCGTCATGACAAAGTTCGGCCTCACCTGGATCGAGCCGCATAACGCTACCGACGTATTTCAGCCCCATGACGGGTTTTCAGAAATCATTATCGGCCCCAAGTGGACGTTCTTGCGCAACGAAGGCACGAAGACCGTGGCCGCGGCCGGCCTGAATTTCGACTTCCCCGCCGGCGACGGCAAGGTGCTGCAAGACACCGGCTCGCTTTCGCTCATTCCTTATGTGAGCATGGCCCAGGGATTCCTGGGCTCCAATTATGGCATCTTCCAGGCCATGGGGACCTTGGGCTACAACCTCGGCGTGGACAACAAGCGCAGCGATGACCTATTCCTCAGCCTGCACCTGGACTACGACATCGGCAACCTGCACAAGATCTATCCGCTGGTAGAAATGAACTTCTTCTATTACACGTCGAACGGCAAAGCCAACAATCTAAACTTCGAAGGCCGCGATCTCTTCAACTTCGGCTCGACGAGCGTGTCGGGCCACGGAGAGGTGAGCCTCGCCCTCGGCGCCCGCTACAAGATCAACGAAAACATCCAGTTCGGCCTGGTCGGCGAAGCGCCGCTTACGACCAACCACGACCTCATGGCCTATCGCGTGACGCTGGACATGATTTTCAGGTACTAAGGTTCTTGAACTGGCGCACGCAGGCAGTAATCGCCACTTCGGTGGGAAGCCGTTCGATACTGGATGCGCCAAAAAAGCCGGCCACTCCCCTAGTATGGCTGAGAATATACGCGGCGTCTTCCGGCTCGGAGATGGGCCCGCCGTGGCAAAGGACGAAAATGTCCGGGTTGACGCTCTTGGCCACGTCATGCAGCGCTTGCGCGCGTTTGGCGGCTTCGGCCAGAGAAAGCGCGGTAGTTGCGCCGATACTGCCCTTGGTCGTAAGCCCCATGTGCGGGATCAAGACATCGGCTCCCGCCTTTGCCATTGCCCTGGCCTGGTCCTCGGTGAATACGTAGGGACAGGTAAGCAAACCCATCTCGTGGGCTTGTCGAATCATGTCTATTTCCAGATCGAAGCCCATGCCTGTCTCTTCCAGCCCTTGCCGAAACTGCCCATCAATGAGGCCCACGGTCGGGAAATTTTGCACGCCGCTGAAGCCGGCCGCCTGCACGTCGCGCAGGAATAGCTTCATGATCCGGAATGGATCCGTGCCGCAGACGCCCGCCAGCACCGGCGTGTTGCGAACGACAGGCAAGACTTCGCGGGCCATGTCCATGACAATCTGATTGGCGTCGCCGTAAGGCATCATGCCGCTCAGGCTGCCGCGGCCGGCCATGCGGAACCGGCCCGAGTTGTAAATAATGATCAAATCGATGCCGCCCGCCTCGGCACACTTGGCGCTGATGCCCGTGCCCGCCCCGCCGCCGATAATCGGCCGGCCGGCAGCTAACTGGGCGCGCAGGCGTTTGAGACATTCTTCGCGAGTGAAAAGACTCATGAAACACACTCATTACACGCTTGTTGCTTCCCGTGCGTGATTGTAATGCAGATTGCCAGCCCGCCAACCCTTGAGTAAGAGACAATATTTGATTGACAGCATGAACAGGATTCGCTGAGATGAACGTGGTTGCGAGGTATATTTGCATGTCGCTAAAAACCATATCTGAAGCGGCGTCCCAAGTGGGGGTCAAGCGTGAGATCCTGGAAGACTGGATCAAACGCGGCTTGCTGACCGTCCATTCTTCGGCAGCGGAAGTTCCTGGTAACCAGGAAGGTGAAAAGTGCGTGGATGAGGAGCAATTGGTGAGCGTCGCCGAAAGTTTGGGCTGGTTGCAGCTCAGCGCAGAAAGTTGGGATGGTGAAGAGGACGAATAATGCCTGTCCGGCATCCCTATCGCCGCGGCTACGTATTGCTAATTCAATTCCCGTTCAGCGGCGCCGGCGGGCAAAAGGAACGGCCCGCGATTGTCATCTCGACTGATTCCTATCACGAAGAATGGGATGAATTGCTTGTCGTTGCGGTCACCTCTCGACGGCCAAAGTCTCTGCGCCCGACAGATTACTTTTTGCAAGATTGGAATGCGGCCGGATTGCGTCAGCCTTCCTGGACGAGGTCCCATGTCGCCACTCTGCATCGGATGCTAATTCTTCGTCAACTTGGAACTCTCAGCAAGAACGACCTCGATGAGTTGGATCGTCGCTTGCGTTTCGCCGCAGGTTTGTGAGAGAGGATTCCTTGGCTATCGTGGTGATTGCAACGTTGGATACCAAGGGCGCCGAGACGCAATTTCTCCGCCAAGTCCTTGCCGAATCAGGCAAAACGAGCCTGATAATCGATGCCGGCGTTTTGCGACCACCCTTCTTTCCGCCCGACATTGATCGAGAGAAGGTCTACGCGGCGGCCGGCACAAACCTTGCCGCCATTCAAGGAGTTGCCGATCGCGGCAAGGCCATTGAAGCGGCTGCGCGTGGCGTGGCGAAGCTGGTCACCGAATTGCACGCCGCCGGCCAGGTCGATGGCATCCTCAGCCTGGGCGGCTCCGCCGGAACTACCATCGGCACTGCCGCGATGCGCGCCCTGCCGTTCGGTGTCCCCAAGCTCATGGTCAGCACGCTGGCGAGCGGGCAGGTGAAGCATTATGTCGGCGTGCGCGACATCCTCATGATGCACTCGGTCGTGGATATCAGCGGCCTGAACCGCCTCAGCCGAACCGTCCTCACCAATGCGGCGCTCGCGATGGCGGGCATGCTCAGCAGGCGAGCAGAAAACAAGCAGGACTCTGACGCGAAACCTCTCGTCACCGCGACGATGTTCGGCGTCACGACCCCTTGCGTCGAGACAGCACGGACAGAATTGGAGCGCCATGGCTATGAGGTGTTGGTCTTCCATGCCACCGGCACAGGCGGCATCACGATGGAATCGTTCATCGCCGACGGCTTGATCAGCGGAGTTTTGGACATTACCACCACCGAACTCGCCGACGAACTGGTGGGCGGCGTGCTCAGCGCCGGACCGAATCGGTTGACGATCGCAGGGCTGCACGGCGTTCCGCAGGTCATTTCGCTGGGCGCGCTGGACATGATCAACTTCGGCCCGCCGGAAACCGTCCCTGAGAAGTTCCGAGGCCGCTGCTTCTATCGGCACAATCCGACTGTAACCCTGATGCGAACGACTCCAGAAGAAAACGACCAGCTGGGCAAAGAAATCGCCCAAAAGGCAAGCGCCGCCAGGGGGCCGACGGCAGTGATTGTCCCTTTGCGTGGTGTTTCGGCCATCGACCGAGAAGGGCAGCCGTTCTGGTGGCCCGAAGCGGATACAGCGCTTTTCCAGAGTCTAAGGAACTGGATGGCGCCCCAGGTGGAATTGATCGAACTGGATATGCACATCAACGATCCGAAATTCGCCACCGCCGCCGTGGAGACATTGACGCGACTTATGCGAAACTTGAGGCGGTAGCTGAATACCGATTCGACTACACCAGCCCGAAGCGCCAGCGAGGTCCTCGCTGGCGCTTCGGGCTGGTAGCGCCGGTGGTTGCTTTGTGCAAACAAGTCCTACTGTTCGGCATCGGGTTTCCCAGAGCTGGTCGGGCTAGTGTCTGACTTTTCCGCCTCGCCCTTGTTGCCTTCAATCGCCTTGTGCAGCCTTTGCTCGCCGCGCAGGATGTCTTCCTTGATTTTCTTATTGTTCAAGTCCACGTTGATGGACTGATGACCGTCCTGGGGCACGCTGCTTTGAACCTTATACCAGCCCAGATACCAGCCCACCGCTGCAAAAACGATGACAGCCGTGGCCAAAAGTGCGAGCAGGTTACGCATGGGTCGGCCTCCTTCTTCGGCAAAATTCCGCGAGCTCCGGCAACCAGTCCGGGGCGGGATGTGTAGCACGGAATGCCCTGCAGGTCCAGTGCAACCGCTCGCCACGGCGCTTTTCTTATACCAAGTGTCCCCAGCCGCCCCGGCATACCACTTTTACCCCTTTCCAGACGGCCAAACCGGTCTTGACAGCACCCCGCTACCCCAGCGTATGCTGCTGGTAGCCGCTCATCGGCCAGCGAAGGACCGGCGGCTGAAGCCGCATATGGCAAGGAGAAAACGACATCTTGGCCCGCAAGAAAAGAGTGGGCCGGGGCAGAAAAGACCAGCGCACCGTATCCCGCCGGCCAAAACAGCCAGGCGGCCGCACCCAGGGCGGTTTGACGGGATTGAGCAATCCAGCTAGAATTCAACAGATGGTTGCAAGGGAACTGGAAGGGGCGCGGGGACCGCAAGCTTCCGTACCGTGCCGACCCGGTTTTCCGGCCGTGCTGATCCCCTGACGAACCTCTTAACTCAACATCTTCATTACGCACCGCCAAACCGGGACCTTGCAGCGATCCCGATCAGCGTTTGAAGGAAGAAGGGCGACTCTCCCCGCAGGCGGTAGGTGGCCCCTCTTCTCCTGATTGGGCCGCCCTGATCCGGGCTTCCTTGAGACAAGCTAATTCCGGCGGTCCGGCCGAGGCAGGCCGCCTTTTGGGAGGACACAAATATGGCCACCGGTAAATCGATCCTGAATGCTCTCCGTCAGGAGCTGAATCTCAGCGATTATCGCAAGAAGCACTGGGAGGGAAGCTTCGACGAATACCTGGACATCGTCCGCGAGCACCCCGAGGTGACGCGCACGGCGTATCAGCGTCTCTACGACATGATCATCTCCCACGGCACCGAAGAGGTGTACGAAAACAAGGAGAAGATCACACGCTTCAAGTTCTTCACCGAGTTCGCCACCCAGCACGGCGACGCCATCTACGGCCTCGACCGGCCGCTGATGCACCTGGCCAACTGCTTCAAGTCCGCCGCCAAGGGCTACGGCACTGAACGGCGCGTGCTCCTCCTGCACGGGCCGGTGGGCAGCTCGAAGAGCACCATCGCGCGCCTGCTCAAGAAGGGGCTGGAGCAATACAGCAAGGCCGACGAGGGCATGCTGTTTTCCTTCTCCTGGAAGGGGGAAAGCGGCGCCTGGCACAAGTGCCCGATGCATGAAGACCCGCTTCGGCTGGTCCCGTTTGACCTGCGACCCACGCTGCTCGCGCGCCTCAACGAAGGCCGGGAGCGTGAAGCGGAGCAGGTGCGCATCGCCGGCGACATGTGCCCCTTCTGCCGGCAGATGTTCAACGAACGCCTGGCCAAGTACGACGGCGACTGGCACCGCATGCTCGAGGAGATCAAGGTGTATCGCCTGATTCTCTCCGAACAGGACCGCATCGGCATCGGCACGTTCCAGCCCAAGGATGAGAAGAACCAGGATTCCACGGAACTCACCGGCGACATCAACTATCGCAAGATCGCCGAGTACGGCACGGACAGCGATCCGCGCGCCTTCAACTTCGACGGCGAACTGAACATCGCCAACCGCGGGTTGGTCGAGTTTATCGAGGTCCTCAAGCTCGACGTGGCCTTCCTTTACGATCTGCTCGGCGCTTCCCAGGAGCACAAGATCAAGCCCAAGAAATTCGCCCAGACCGATATCGACGAGGTGATCCTGGGCCACACCAATGAGCCGGAGTATCGCCGGCTGCAAAACAATGAATTCATGGAGGCACTCCGCGACCGCACCGTGAAGATCGACGTCCCGTACGTGACCCGGCTCAAGGACGAAATCCGCATTTATGAGAAAGATTTCAACCCGGAACGCGTCCGCGGCAAGCATATTGCACCACACACGATTGAAACCGCGGCCATGTGGGCCGTGTTGACGCGCCTGGTGCAGCCCAAGCACGCGAACCTGACGCTGTTGCAGAAGCTCAAGCTGTACAACGGCAAGACGCTGCCCGGCTTTACGGAAGACAACGTGGTTGAGCTCAAACGCGAGGCCATGAACGAAGGCATGCACGGCATCAGCCCGCGCTACATCCAGGACAAGGTGAGCAACGCCTTGGTGGCGCATCCGGAAGAAGGCTGCGTCAACCCGTTCATGGTGCTGCACGAGCTGGATACGGGCCTCCGGCACCATTCCCTGATCACCAGCCAGGAGCAGTTAACGCATTTCCGCGAGCTGCTCTCCGTGGTCAAGGAGGAGTACGAGGACGTGGTCAAGAACGAGGTGCAACGCGCCATCGCCGCCGATGAGGACGCCCTGACGCGGCTCTGCTCGAACTACATCGACAACGTGAAGGCCTACACGCAGCGCGAAAAAGTCCGCAACCGTTACACCGGCAACTACGAGGAACCGGATGAGCGACTGATGCGCTCGGTTGAAGAGAAGATCGATATCCCTGAAGGACGCAAGGACGATTTCCGCAGGGAGATCATGAACTATATCGGCGCCCTGGCCATCGACGGCAAGCGCTTTGACTACAAGACCAACGAGCGTTTGCAAAAGGCCCTTGAAATGAAGCTCTTCGAGGACCAGAAGGACACGATCAAGCTGACCAGCCTTGTGTCCAGCGTCGTGGACAAGGCGACGCAGGAAAAGATCGACGTGGTCAAAAGCCGGTTGATCCGCAATTATGGCTACTGCGATGTCTGCGCGACGGACGTGTTGAGTTTCGTGGCCAGTATTTTTGCACGCGGCCACGCGAAGAAATAAGCAGAGGACGGGCAAGAAGCACAAAAGAGGGATCTGGCCGTGGGACAGAAAATCGAGCGCGATCACCAACGATTCAGAAAGATTGTCCGCGGCAAGGTGAAGAGCAACCTCAGCAAGTACATCAGTCGCGGCGAGATGATCGGCCAGAAAGGCAAAGATCTCGTCAGCATTCCTCTGCCGCAGATCGATATACCGCAGTTTCGCTACGGACAGAAAGGCTCCGCGGGGGCAGGGCAGGGCGACGGCGATCCAGGCACGCCTCTCGGTCCGCCGCAGCCAGGCGACGGCCACGGGGCAGGCAGCGAGCCGGGTGGTCATATCCTGGAAGTGGAATTGTCGCTGGAAGAGCTGGCCGCCATTCTGGGCGAGGAACTGGAGCTGCCGCGGATCGAGCCGCGCGGCAAGAAAAACATCATCAGCACGCGCGACCGCTACACGGGTATTCGCCAGGCCGGGCCGGAGTCCTTGCGCCATTTCAAACGCACCTTCAAGAGCGCTTTGAAACGCCAGATCGCCTCGCAGATTTATGACCCCAAGCAGCCGATTGTCGTGCCCATTCGCGAGGACAAGAAATACCGGAGCTGGAAAGAGGTCCGCAAACCAGAGAGCGTCGCGGTCATCATTTACATGATGGACGTTTCCGGCTCCATGACGGACGAACAGAAAGAAATCGTCCGCATCGAGGCGTTCTGGATCGATACGTGGATCAAGGCGCACTACAAGGGGATCGAAACGGCGTACATCATCCACGACGCCGCCGCCCAGCTTGTGGACGAGCACACGTTTTACCACACGCGCGAGTCGGGCGGCACGAAGATCAGCTCGGCTTATGAATTGGCCAACCAGTTGATCGACCGCAAGTACGCGCCCGACCAGTACAACATTTACGCCTTTCATTTTTCCGATGGCGACAACTGGGGCGATGACATTCCGCACTGCATCGAGCTCCTGCAGCAAAAGCTGCTGCCCAAGCTGAACCTGTTCGGCTACGGCCAGGTCGAGAGCCGCTATGGCAGCGGCGAGTTCTACGAGTATATTCACGAGTTACTGGGCGAGCACGAAAACGTTGTGGCCAGCCGCATCCCCGACCGGGACGCGATTCTCGGTTCAATCAAGGAATTCCTGGGGAAAGGGCGTTGAGATGGGCACCCCGTACGACACCAATCTGCCCTCCGACCTGCGCCTTCTCAAGCAGGAGATCGAGGGCTACGCGCGCGCCTACGGCCTGGACTTCTACGACACCATCTTCGAAGTGCTGGACGGCGAGGACCTGAACGAGGTCGCGGCCTACGGCGGCTTCCCCACCCGCTACCCGCACTGGTCGTTCGGCATGCAGTTCGAGCAGCTCAAAAAAGGCTACGACTACGGCCTGTCAAAAATCTACGAGATGGTCATCAACAACGACCCGTGCTACGCCTACCTGATGCGCTGCAACCACACGCTCGATCAAAAACTGGTCATGGCCCACGTCTACGGGCACTGCGACTTCTTCAAGAACAACGCCTATTTCGCGCACACCAACCGCAAGATGATGGACGAGATGGCCAATCACGGCGCCCGCCTGCGCCGCTACGCCGAGAAATACGGCGAGGACGAGGTCGAGATCTTCCTCGACCGCTGCATGTCCATCGACGACCTGATCGACGTTCACTCGCCGGCCATCCGCCGCCGCGAGGGAAGCTCGCGCTACGACTTCACGCCTCAGTCCGATGAGGAGGAAGATCTCAAGCTGACGCGCTTCAAGAGCAAGGACTACATGGATGATTACATCAATCCGCGCGCGGCCCTCAAGGCCGAGGAAGAGGAACGCAAGAAGCTGAAGGACCAGGCCGCGAAAAACTTTCCCGAGCACCCGGAAAAAGACGTTCTTTTGTTCCTGATCGAGCATGCGCCGTTGAAGCCCTGGCAGCGCGACGTGCTGTCGATCATCCGCGATGAAGCCTATTATTTTGCCCCGCAAGCACAGACCAAAATCATCAACGAAGGCTGGGCCTCTTACTGGCACTCGACCATTCTGACGCAAAAAGCGCTAAGCCCTTCCGAACTGGTCGATTATGCCGACCATCACTCCGGCACCATGGCAACCCACGGCGCCCGGCTCAATCCTTACAAGCTCGGCATCGAGCTGCTGCGCGATATCGAGCAGCGCTGGAATACCGGCAAGTTCGGCAAGGAATATGATGACTGCGACGATCTGAATAAACGGCGCAAGTGGGATAAGCAACTCGGACTGGGACGGCAAAAAATCTTCGAGGTGCGGCGGGTTCACAACGATATTACCTTTATCGACACCTTTTTGACGCCAGAGTTTTGCGTGGAGCACAAGCTGTTCTCCTTCGCCTGGCAGGAGCAGATGGGACAGTATGTCATCGAGTCGCGCGAATTTGATAAGATCAAGCAGCGCCTGCTGTTCAGTCTGACAAACTTTGGGAAGCCCTGGATTTACGTGGTTGACGGCAACTATCATAACCGCGGCGAGCTATTATTGAAGCATGAGCACCTTGGCGTCGATTTGCAAATGAACCAGGCGGCCGACACGCTCGCCAACCTCCAGTTCGTCTGGAGCCGGCCGGTGCATTTACAAACTGTGGTCGACGGCAAGCCCACCATGCTTTCCTTCGACGGGACCGAACATTCCACACGGACACTAGGAGAGGGAGATGACAATAAACGAAACGGTTCTGCAAAAACTCGCTGAATGGACCGCGCCGCGGGACAGCCGCCAAACTCTTGCCGTGCCCGACGACGGAGCCGGCTGGACGCTCACCATGACGGCGGACCGGCACGACGATTTGAGTTGTGCCCTTTGGGAGATGACCCTGGTGCGGACCAGGCCTGCGCCCAGCGGCGACAGCCTGGACAAATGGGCGAACCGCGCCGTGGAGCGTGTCTCCGGATTGTTGGAAACCCTCCGGGTTTACGAGATCGACCCGCAGCGCGATGAGGCTTTGTTGCGTAGCTCAAACCCGACCAAGCGGGGCAAGAACATTTATTACTACGAAGTCCTGCTGAGAGGCACGTCGCAAGCTCTTGTCCGTCGCTATCAAACCGGCAAGAAACAAGGGAAGCGCGACCAGGTGGCATTCGTGCTCACGCACGAGCAGGCCGCCAAGTTTGCCGCCGACCTCGCCGCCGACTAGGGCTGCGATAATCCGAAGCCCGGCGCAGAAGGCGCCGGGCATTTTTGCGCGCGGAAGCCCCTCACCCCGAAGGGGTGGTACAACAAAGCCCAGGGTCGCGCAAGCGCACCCTGGGGATCGCCGTCAGCCCTTGCATTGCCTACCCCGAAGGGGGTGCACAGGCTCCCGCGGGGCGTGTACAACCCTTTCAGGGTTGGGATATTTCGGGCGTTCTCCTTTCCCAGGGTGCGCTAGCGCGACCCTGGGCTATGTTGTGCAACCCCCTTCGGGGTAAATCGACCACAGGGCGCGACTCCGAAACTCGCGCAAATCCCTCAATTTTCCCAGCCGGACGATCCGGCTTGACCCTTCGCGCAACCGTCGCTACAAGGCTCCGTCCCTGATCGCACTAAAGATTCTTCCCAAGAATCGACGGTTGTTCATGTCAAATACCGGCGGATGCGCTACGGAAGCTGGGCAACGTTGGCGGTGCCGCTCCCTGGCCGCTTGCTTGATCCTCGCGACGGCGGCAGCGCGTCTTGTCTATCTTGCCTACTACTGCCCGCTGGACCTGGCTCCGGATGAAGCTCATTACTGGGACTGGTCGCGTCATCTGGACTGGAGCTACTACAGTAAAGGCCCATTGATCGCGTATCTGATCCGCATAAGTTGTGCGCTCGCCGGCGGTTGGTCAGAACACCTGACCGCGAGCCAGATGCTTGCCGTTCGCTTGCCGGCAGTGGTTTGCGGCAGCCTGCTGCTGGTGAGCCTTTATATCCTCACCATTCAAGTCTTTGCCTGGGAACGCCTGGCGCTTGGCGTGGTAGCGATCGCGCTGACCATGCCGGTCGTCCAGGCCGGCGCATCGCTCATGACCATTGACGCGCCCTACACCTGCTTGTGGGGCTGGGCATTGGTGCTCGGCTACCAGGCAATCTTTCGGCAATCGCGCTGGGCCTGGCCGATGCTTGGTCTGGTCATCGGCCTGGGTATCCTTGCCAAGTACACCATGGTCCTCTGGATTCCGGCGGCGGGACTGTTCTTGCTGACCAGCACCCACTATCGCAAACTCCTTCTTCGCCCCGGTTTTTGGATCATGACTGCGCTCGCGGCGGCCTGTTGTCTTCCGATCCTCATCTGGAACATGCAGCATGACTGGCTGAGTCTGCGTCACGTGAGCGGGCAGGCTGGGCTTGATCGTGCCGAGCCTCTTTGGCTTGGACCCCTGGAATTTGTCGGCAGCCAAGCCCTGCTTTTGCTGGTCTTCTGGTTCATCGGCTGGGCCGGGGCCATGGTCGCGTATTGCCCGTGGAAGGCCGCGGATGCGGGCGTGCGCTACCTCTGGTGGATGTCCACGGTCATGTTTGGCGTCTTCTTGCTGTTTAGCCTCAAGACGCACGAAGAGCCAAACTGGCCGGTCACGGCTTACCTTTCGGGGATCGTGCTTACCGCCGCCTGGCTTGCGAAGCAATTGCAATCCTCCGGCCGATCTTATAGACGGCTAACGTGGGCATGCGTAATCGCGGCTTGCACGCTAGGCTCAACAGTTACGCTCGCCATGTTTCGCAGTGACTGGGTCGAACCAGCGCTGGTCGGTCTCGCCGGAGAGCCGACTGCGGAGCGACCCACGCCGCTACGGCGATTCG
>DASZFN010001225.1:0-1686 GCA_035939715.1 Gemmataceae bacterium
CTCACCGGCACGCGCAGCCAGTTCTGCACCAGAGCGGGCATCGCAACTTGCCAGAGCGCCGCCCCGGCCAGCAGGATGCAGCTCAGGGGCAGCAAATACTTGAGGCAGGTCATCATCACCTGGTCGATGCGAAGCCGCGGCAGCGTCCAGCGCACCCAGATCATCACGAACACCAGCAACCAGCCCTTGGCGATGAAGATGACGACGCTGATGAGTTTTCCGAGAATGTTGAGCACCAAGTTGTCGCCGCCCAGATCGCCAAGGTCGAACCACAGGAAGCCCGAGTTCCAGCCGCCCAGGAAGAGCAGCACGGCGATGCCGCTGACGGCGAACATGCTGGCGTACTCGGCCATGAAAAAAAACGACCAGCGAAGACCGCTATATTCCGTGTGGAAGCCGGCCACCAATTCGCTTTCCGCCTCGGCGAGATCGAACGGGGCCCGCTTGCAACTGGCGGTCGCGCAGGTGAAATAGGTCCAGAAGGCGCCGAAGGTGAACGGGTCGTGAAACAGTCTCCAGTTCCAAAACGGCCCGACCTGCTGAGTGGCGATTTCCGTGAGGTTGAGCGTCCCGGCGATCAGCACGGGGATGACCACGCAAATGCCCATCGGCACTTCATAGCTGACCAGTTGTGCCGCCTCGCGCATGCCGCCGAACAGCGACCACTTGCTGCCCGAGCCGTAGCCGGCCAGGATGATGCCGAACACCTCCGTCGACATCACCGCCAGCATGTAGAAGACGGCGATGTTGATGTTGAATGCCACCAGGCCCTTGGCGAAGGGAAGTGCGAGAAAGGCTGCAAATGAGCCGCAGAAGGCGATGTACGGCCCAAGGCGGAAAAGCAGTTTGTCGGCCGCCGCCGGGATCACGTCTTCCTTGACGAGCAGCTTTATGCCGTCGGCGAGGGTCTGCAGCCAACCGAACTTGCCGCCAACACGAGTGGGCCCGAGACGGTCCTGGATGCGGCCGGCGACCTTGCGCTCCAGCCAGATAAAGAAGACTGCAGAAGCGGCGACGAAAGTTACCAGCACGATCGCGCTGAGCACCGCGATCGCACACGCTATCAGAAAATCAATCACAAGAATCCCTTGCACTTCTTCTAATGGGCGTTACTTTATGTACGGTTCAGCGCGACGGCAAGCATGCGGAACCCCTCCCCCCGACCCCCTCCCCTTTAGGGGCGGGCGCTGGGGGTTAGCTTCGACGTGCTGGCCCAACGTAACATTGAGGTCAACGATGACGACGTTTCCGACAACTCTATTCAACCCCCTGGCCCAGACCGATCGGCGTCGCCTGCCGGCCAATCAAGCGTTGCCAGCCATCTATCGTGTAATCGCGGTCAATGACGAGGAGCCGGTCGGACAGGGGGAGCATGCCCGCGATCCGCAAATCGCCTTGATCGAGGCTGTGCTCTTTGCCGCCGACGAGCCGATCACGCTGCGCAAGCTTGGCTCACTGACCGGAGTCAAGGGCACGGCTGAGATGCGCAAGCTGATTCGCCGGCTGCGTGAGCTGTACGAGAGCGAGGGCTCGGCCTTTCAGATCGAGGAAGTCGCCGGCGGCTTGCAGCTCCTGACGCGTCCGGCCTATCATCCCTGGCTGGCGCGCCTGTGCCGCTCCGCCAATGACCTTCGTCTCTCGAACGCTGCGCGCGAGACCCTGGCCATCATCGCCTACCGCCAGCCC
>DASZFN010001226.1:0-6511 GCA_035939715.1 Gemmataceae bacterium
CCAACGAAGCCGCCGCCAGCTTCGACGCGGTTCTCGACAAAGCTCCCGAGCGTGAAGTGACACTGTCTTATGCGGCCCAACTGGCGGCCAGCCTCGGCCGCAAAGAGGCGGCGCGTGCTCTCTGGCAACGGGCGATTGCCGTCAATCCTTACGCCCCCTCATATCGCGTTCAGCTTGGCTTGCTGTTCGTGCAAGACAAGGATTGGCCGCGCGCGCTGGAACAAGCTCGTGCCGCCGGCCGCATCAACCCCCTGAGTACCGACGTGCACATGCTGCTGATCGACTGCTATCTGAGCACCGGCCGCAAGAACGAAGCCCGCGAGGAGTTCGAAAACCTGATGGCCCTGGAACCGCCGAACGCGGAACAGTTGCGGCGACGGTTTGGGGAGATGATGAAATGAGGGCGAGGGTGAGTGACGAGTGACAAGTTGAAAGCCATACAGAGGCCTGCTAAAATCGGGTGCGAAATGACTTGCTCTCCAGTCTTGACTAAATCGGCGCCAAAGAAGCATAAACGCCTACTTGCGATTATCGGACTCTGCCTTGCGCTTTGCTTCGGAACTGCCGCCGCGTACTTTGGCTGCAGCGATTCGCCATCCGGGAGCGGCGCGGAGATCCGCGTGCCGCTGGACGACCCCGTGAACGACGGGCCTCCCCTTCCGGAAGAGGCGCGCATCAGTTTCCGCGAACTGGCCAAGGCGGCCGGCATCGACTTCCTGCATATCAACAGCCCCTCGGAAAAGCATTACGTCCCCGAAATCATGGGGGGCGGCGCCGCCTGGATCGACTACGATCAGGACGGCTACATGGACTTGCTGCTGGTGCAGGGAGGGCGGTTCCCGATCCCTGCCGACGAAAAGCGTACTGGTCCGACGACGCGCCTGTACCACAACAACGGCGACGGCAGCTTCACGGACGTCACGGAGAAATCCGGCATCTGGCATCCCAGCTTCGGCCAGGGCGTCGCCGTCGGCGACTATGACAATGACGGCTTCCCGGACCTGCTCATTACCTGTTACGGACACTGCCACCTCTTTCATAATGAGCCGGACGGCAAGGGCAGCCGGCGCTTTCGCGAAGTGACCCGCGAAGCCGGCGTCGCCACCGACGGCTGGTGCACGAGTTGTACCTTCGCCGACCTGCACGGCAACGGGTTCCTCGACATCTTCATGTGCCGTTACGTCATCATGGACCTGAAGAATTTTCCAAATTGCGCCCACAAGCACGTAAACGGAAAACAGGTGTTTATCGCTTGCGGCCCCAAGGAGTTTAAGGGCAACCAGTGCGTCCTGTACAAGAACAACGGCAACGGCACCTTCACGAATGTCAGCGACAAATGCTGCGTGGACGCCAAAGACAACCGCACCGGCCTGGAGCCGGAGGGCAAAGGACTGGGAGTGCTGATCCTCGACTTCGACGACGACGGCAAGATGGATATCTTCGTTGGCAACGACGAGATCCAAAACCATTTTTATCGCGGCTTGGGTGAAGGCAGATTCGAATCGGTCGGCTACTCCCGGGGCTGCGCTGCCAGCGAAGCGGGTGGACCCATGGGCAGCATGGGCGTCGAGGCCGGCGACCTGTTCGGCAAGGGCAATGCCGATATCTTCATCACCACGTTTTTCAACGAAGGCAACACCCTGTACCGCAACGAAGGCAAGGCCTTTTTCACCGACGTCAGCAAGCAAGGCGGGCTCTATCACCCCTGCTTCAACAACGTCGGCTGGGGCACCTGTCTGCTCGATGTGCGCCGGAACGGCGTGCTCGATCTTTTCCTGGCCAACGGCCACGTGTACAGCAACGCCGAGGAGCTGGACATGCGCATGCCGAACGGCGAAATGCATCACTACAAGCAAAACGCCCAGCTCTTTCTGGGCGACGGCCACGGCCACTTTCGCGAGATCTCCAACCAGGCGGGGCCTTATTTCCTGGAGCGGCACGTCGGCCGCGGGGTCGCCATGGGCGACTACGACAACGACGGGCACATGGACATCGCCATCAATAATTGCGGCGAGGCGGCGGCCCTCTTGCACAACGAGACCGAGACACCCCATCACTGGATCCGCCTGGTGCTGGAAGGCAATCGCCCGGTCAATCCGGAAGGCAGCAATCGCGACGCCATCGGCGCCAAGGTGACGCTGAGTGTGGCCGGCAAGAAACTGGTGCGCCACCTGAAGGGCGGCGGCAGCTACCTGTCGGCACACGATCGCCGCCTGCTGGTCGGGCTGGGAGCGGCGACGCAGGTGGACGCAGTCGAGGTCCGCTGGCCGAACCGCGCCGCCAGCACGCAGCGCTTTGGCCCGCTCGCCGCCGATCACAGCTATCGACTCGTCGAAGGCGCCGGCGCGGCGGTTGCCGCCCACTGCCCGCCGATCAAGCCCAAGCGCAGCAACTGAGGCAGTTCGATGTTTCGCACCCTCGCGTTCGGTTTCGCAGCGGTTCTGGCTCTTGGCATTGTCGGCGGAGCCGTCTGGTATTTCACGCCGCCGCCGGCGACGACCGCGACCGGCTCCTCTGAGCCTTTCAACATAACCGGGGCAACTCCCGCAGGCGCCACGCCGCGCACTTCCCCGAGCCCGGAGGTCAAGCTTCCCGCCGGCATCGACATTCGCTTTCGCGAAGTCACCCACGAAGCCGGCGTGGACTTCAGGCACTTCGACGGCCGCACCGACAAGGAATACATCATGGACCAGACAGGCTCCGGCCTCGCCTGGCTCGATTATGACCAGGACGGGCTCATGGACCTGTTCCTGGTGCAGGGCTACACCTTCGTCCCCCCCTACCCCGCCGCCACGCCGACCTGCAAGCTCTACAAGAACCTGGGCGGCGGCAAGTTTCGCGACGTGACCCGCGCGGCCGGACTCGAGCACGTCGGCTGTGGCCAGGGCGTGGCGGTCGGCGATATCGACAACAGCGGCTACCCGTCTCTGTTCGTGACCTGTTTCGGCAAGCCGAACGTTCTCTATCGCAACGTGGCAGACGGCAAGGGCGGGCGGAAGTTTGAAGACATCACCGCCAGGGCGGGCCTGGCGAGCCATCCCGACTGGCGCCAGCGGCCCAACTACAGCACCAGCGCCGCCTTCCTCGATTACAACAACGACGGCCGCCTCGATCTCTTCGTGTGCAGCTACGTGACCATCGACATGGCGCACTATCCCGACTGCTATAGCAGCCGGGGCAAGCGCGGTCCCTGCCCGCCCTCCCAGTTCAGACCGACACACTGCGTCCTCTTTCGCAATAACGGCGATGGCACCTTCACGGACGTGAGCGAGGAAGCCGGGATTAGGAAGGTCGAAGGCAAGGCCCTGGGCGTCGTGGCCCTCAACCTCGATGATGACAACGAGCGCAACCTGACCGACATCTTTGTGGCCAATGACACGGAGAATAATTTCCTCTTCCGCAACCTGGGCACCGGGCGTTTTGAGGAGATCGCCGTGATCAGCGGCTGCGCCGTGAACCCGGGCGGCAACCGCCAGGCCTACATGGGCGTCGACGCCGACCCGCTCACCGACAGCGGCCGGCCCGATATCTTTTCCACCACCTTTCAGCACGAGCTGAGCAGCTTCTTTCGCAACGACGGCCATTTTCACTTTGTCGATGCCATGCAGGGCTCCGGCCTCGGCCCGCCGAGCTGGAACCGGCTCAAGTTCGGCACCTGCTTCCTCGACGTGGACCACGACGGCAACCTCGACATTGTGATCGCCAACGGTCATGTTTCCCGCAACGTCGACGACGACGGCGACCCGGAGAATACGTTTCGCCAACAGGCGCAGCTCTTTCTCAACGACGGCAAGGGACGCTTCCAGGACGTGTCGCGCCAGGCAGGCGCCTATTTTCTGGAAAAACACGTGGGCCGCGGCGTGGCCATTTGCGACTATGACAATGACGGCCACATGGACATCGCCTTCAACAACAGCGGCGAGCCGGCGGTGCTTTTGCACAATGAGTCAAAAACCCCATATCACTGGATCCGCCTGGAGCTGCGCGGCACGAAGAGCAACCGCGACGCGGTCGGCGCCAAGGTCACGGTGCAGGTGGCCAACCGCAAGATCGTCCGCCATCGCAAGGGCGGCGGCAGCTATTGCTCGGCCAACGACCCGCGGCTGCTCATCGGTCTCGGCGCCGCCGGGAGAGCGGACCGGATCGAGATCCGCTGGCCCTCCGGGCTAAAGCAGCAGCTCGGACCGCTGCAGGCCGATCAGGGCTATCGCATCACGGAAGGGGTCGATAAAGTAGAAGCTGTATCCCCCGTGAGAGGTGAGGGGTGAGGAGTGAGGGGTGAGGGGTGAAGGGATAAGAGGTGAGCGTTATTTCTCACCCCTCGCCCCTCACAAGCACGCCATGAAGAAGTTTCTCATTGTCCTGGGCTTGCTGATTGTCGTGGCCGGAGCGGCCGGGGCGCTGTACGTGCAGCGCACGCGCTCGCTGGCGAATGACATTGCCCAGGCTCGGGAACTCCTGGAGACGCGGCAGGGCAAGGAGCTGATCGCCCGGCTGGCGGCGCGCTTTCCCAGCAACGCCGAGGTGCAATTTCTGCGCTGCCGGCAACTGGCCCTGGACGCCGACCTCGTGGAGGCCCAGCTGGTGCTGGGGCAGGCCGCGGCGCTCGGCTACCCGAATGACCAGGTCCGCCGTGAGCGCTGGATCCTCACCGCCTTCAGCAATTTCCGCCAGGCAGAGTCCTATCTTCAGGAGATGCTGGCCGCCAACAAAGACGACCGTGACGTGGCCATGAGCCTGGCGCGGGGCTACATGCAGGCTCATAAGCTGCGCACCGCGGAAAGCCTGGTCGGCCCCATCATTCAGCGCAATCCGGCCGATGGCGAAGCACTCTGCCTGCGCGCGCGGATTCGGCTCCTGGACAGCAACACGGTGAGGGCGGCGGACGATGCCCGCAAGGCCCTGGCCCTGGGCGAAGATAAGTTCTATCACTTCGCCGCCCGCATGCTCCTGGCGGAATGCATGGAAAAGCTGACCGATCGCGACGGCAACAATCTTCGCCGCGCTTACGAGCTTTACAAGCTCTGCAAGGCCGAACGGCCCAGCAATAGCCAGGCCGTCTACCAGTTTGCTCAGTGCGCCATCTACATGGAGCGTTTGGATGAGGCGCTGGCGGCCTTCAACGAATTCCTGGAACTCCGGCCCGGCAATGTCGATGCCCTGCTCCAGATCAGCAACATCCGCATCTCGAAGAAGGAATATGAAGAGGCGCTGAAAATCCTCAAGGCGGTCGAGTTGCAATACCCCGACGATCCGCAGGTGCTCGCTCAGCTGGCAAAGATTTACACGCTCCTGGATCGCCCGGACAAGGCCAAGGAATACGGCAAGCGCCACGAGGAATGGATCAAACGTCTGGAAGAGAAGAACAAGGACAAACAAACGCCGGCACCGGAAACACCCCCCAAGTAAGTTGAAAAAACGGCCGTGCACAGCGCCGACGGCCGTGCACAGCGCCGACTAACCAGGAAAATACCGGCTACCATTATGACAGGCAAGCGGGCAGTTCGAATCACCTTGGCGAGTTTCATCGTCCTGGCGGCGCTTGCGCTCGCGGCCTGGTACGCGACGCCGACGGTGCTCCTCTGGTATGCGGAGAAGGCTTTTGCGGGCAAGAACTATGCCCGCGCGGATCGGGCCCTGCAGTGGCTGGTGGCCATTGAGCCGAACGACAAGCGGACGCGTTTTCTCCATGCCCGCGTGCTCCGGCAACTGGAAAGGTATCGCGAGGCCGATGCGGAGCTGGACATGGCGGCCGCGCTGGGTCTGCCGATGGACGAAGGCGTCCGCGAGTTCGGCTTGCTGTGGGCGCCGAAAGACTTCGCGCAAGCAGAAGGGGCTTTGCAGAAAGCTGCCAGGCAAAATCCCGGCGATGTCGAGGTGCTGCAGGCTCTGACCCAGGGCTACATGCGTCAGCTTCGCCCCAGGTACACGGAACTCTACCTCACGCAGTGGATCGAAGCCCGCCCCGACGACCTCCAGCCGCGCCTGGAGCGCGGCCGGCTCTACCTGGACTTGCGCGAGTTCAACAAGTCCATCGCCGATCTGAGCGAGGCCGCCAAGAGAAACCCCACGCATTATCGCGCTCATCTCTGGCTTGGCCTGGCGTTGCTGAGCGACGCCAAAATCGCCCAGGCGGAGCCGGAACTGCGCCTCTGTCAGCAGATGCGCCCCGACAGCGCCGAGCCGCTCGTGGCCCTGGCCGAATGTGCCATGGAACGGCGCGATTATCTCAAGGCGCGGACGCTGCTCGGCCAGGCCCTGGAGCTCGATTACAGCAACCTGCTCGCGCTGCAGGACCTCGGCAATCTGAATCTTCTGGAGAAACGCTATGACGAGGCGGTGAACAACTTCACGCAGATCGTCACAGTGACGCCGAAGAACAAGCAGGCCCATCTCAAGCTGGGCCAGGCCCTGCACTTTCTCGGCCGCACCGACGAGGCCAGGCAACACGAGCAGCGCTTTCGCGAGCTGGATGCAGAAGAGGAGATTGAGCAGAAGAAGAACCCCATGA